>JAHFAC010000008.1:15769-17160 GCA_023250755.1 Bacteriovoracaceae bacterium
ATAAAGTTTGAGATAATTTCATAAAAAGTCCTTAAAATACAAAAGCTTATAACTAGATTTTTCAGACTGCAACGGGTATCCTCTATCTTAATTGATTCACACGAGCTTAATACGTGTGAAAGAAAAACTCTGTGACACTGTCACATAATAAAAATCCGGAGCGTAGTTCTTTATGAAAGGTGAGCTTCGCAAGTCAGTTGAAGATTTGAAGCAAGCCTCGGACGAGGAACTGATGGTGGTCTATCAAGAAGGCCACGAAGAGGCTTTTATGCTCCTGTATGAGAGACATTCAGCGAAGGTCTATGGTTTTCTTTTGTCGAGACTTCGCGATCGTCCGATGAGTGACGACGTTTTTCAGGCGACTTTTTTGAAGCTTCATCGCTTACGCGGAAAATATGATCCGAGCCTGCCCTTTGCGCCCTGGCTTTTTACCATTTGCAGAACGGTGATGCTGGATGCAATTCGGGCGCAAAAAAGAGTGACCACTCATGAGACCTTGGATGAGGTTGCGATGATGAGTGTCGCTGCGCCTCTGCCTTCAGAGCCGGCACGGCTCCCCGATTTTTTACCTGATTTGAGTCGTCTCCCTGCAAACCAGCGCCAGGCACTGGAACTTCGGCACGCCGAAGCACTTTCTTTTGAAGAGATTGCGGTGAGACTCAATACGACACCTGAAAACACGAGACAGCTGGTCAGTCGAGCCATCCGACGGCTCAAAAGCTGGATGCCTGGATAGGGTGCAAAAGGTGAGCGAGATGAGTGAGGTGGGCAAGATGGGCGAGTTGAGAGAGTTTGTTCAGGCAGTGCCCGTGGCTCCTTCCCAGGGGCTGAGCGATTCCATCTTATCTCGCGTTCATCGGGATCTTCATCCTTCGTTTCTCGCGCTCTTTCTCAAGTTATCCGCTATTCATGCCATCGTCGGTGGGGTCACACTCGCCTTCTGCCCTCAATTCGGCTTGGGTCTGACAGCCGGAATGGGCCTCATGGGGTTTTTCATGCGATGGGGAGAGCAAGCTTGCATGGTGGGTTGCGGTGCCGTTTTCATGGGGGGAAGTCTGCTCATCGCAAGTCTGGTTTTGCGCCCTGAAGAGGTGCGTGCGATTCGCAAAACAGAGCTTCTTCAGGTCGGGATGCTCGCTCTTCTCTCCATCGGTTCATTTGTTTGCACCGGCGCCGCAGTTGTTGTCAGTCTAGGTTTATTTTGGATTTTAGGTTCGATTGTGGGGGGGCTCGGAACGCTTGAGTTAGGTTGGGCATTTCGTCGTCAGATCCTGCTGCGTTCGGGTTTGGGGTAAGCGGATTTGAACTTTTATCTTCAGTTTTCACAACTTGCCCAAATTGGTTTTGACTCCAGATTGGTCTTGACTAATTTGGTATAGATGCCAGAATGG
>JAHFAC010000233.1 GCA_023250755.1 Bacteriovoracaceae bacterium
GAAACAACGGCTGGATGAGGAACGATTTCGTCAACTGCAGACACGCCGTTCACAAACCGAAGCACGGATTGCGATCTTCAGAAACCAATTTCTAGGCAGACCGATGAGATCCAAAGGATTTGGACATCGTGAAATTCAGGTTGCGTGGGGAGTTTTTACCCACAACCTTTGGGTCATCGCACGATTGCCTCAAGCTGCGGAAGAAGAAGCGGTCAAACAAGCAGCTTAAAAAGCCGGGTTTTTTTTGCTTCCAAATAAGCAAAGAGGCAAGAGCTATGCCCTGCTCCGTGCGATGGAACCCCATTGGAGGTCGTCACCTCGTGATTGGGCTTTCGATCCGTCGGGAAGCGGCCTATAACTTGATTTTGAAAGTTCCAAATCTTGGTCATTTTGATTCAAAATCAAAAAAGCCCACTTTTGGGACAAGCTCTAAATGCCGCCACCTCGGGTCACTTCAAATGCCGCCACTTTTGAGTGGGAATTCGGTCAGGTATCTAAACCTGATCGAATATGAATCTACTCAAAATGGAACTCAAATATTCGATTGAAACATTGTTAAATCAGGGATGGTCTCGCAGGCGTATTGCCCGAGAACTTGGGATTGACCGTGACACCGTGGGACGGTACGCAGCACAGCTGGGGAAGAAGGAAGATTCACCCTCCTACGGTCAGGGTGGTTCAAATGCCGCCACCGAACAAGAAGTGACCACCGGGACCGAGGATAGAACCGGTGGATCTCCGCCGCAAGAGGCTGAGATTGAAAAGGCTTTGACCCGCAGTTTGTGCGAAAAACATCGCTCATGGATTGAAGAGAAGTTGGAACAGGGCTTAAGCGCTCGGAGGATTTACCAGGATGCGGTGAGCGAACTGGGTTTTGCCGATTCGTATCAATCCATCAAACGTTTCTGCAAGCGGCTAAAGAAAAAGCAGCCTGAGCGTTTCTGGAGAATGGAGTGTGAGCCCGGAGAAGAGGTCCAGGTTGATTTTGGGCTTGGAGCACCGGTTCGTCAGTCTCATGGAAAATATCGTCGTCCCGGGTTGTTTCGAATGACCCTGTCTTTTTCACGCAAAGGTTACAGTGAGTGCGTTTGGAAACAGAACTCCGAGACATTTCTTCGATGTCAGGAAAATGCTTTTCGGTATTTCGGCGGCGTGACCAAAACCATTTGTCCCGATAATCTCAAAGCCGCCGTGATCCAGGCCGATTGGTATGATCCGCAGATTCATCCCAAGTTGCAGGAGTTTGCCCGGCATTATGGGACCGTGATTTTGCCGACGCGTCCCTACCATCCTCACCATAAAGGAAAGATCGAAGCGGGAGTCAAATACGTCCAAAATAACGCGCTCAAAGGCAGGAAGTTTGAGAGCCTGGAAGAACAAAATACTTTTTTAAGAGAGTGGGAAAGTTCGATTGCCGATCAACGCATTCACGGCACGACTCGGCAGCAGGTGGCCAAACTTTTCCGGGAGAAAGAAAAGCCAGCCCTGCGGGCCTTGCCCTCCATGATTTTTCCCTGTTTTGAGGAAGCTCCTCGTCAGGTTCACCGTGACAGTTATGTCGAAGTGGCTCGCTCTTATTACGAGGTTCCCCAGGAATACATTGGCCGACAAGTCTGGGTCCGATGGGATCATCGCCTGGTGCGCATCTTCAACCAACGCATGGAGCAAATGATGGTCCATGTCCGGATTGCTCCCGGCAAATTTTCTTCCTGTCTGGGGGCTCAAGGCAGAAGAGGATCCGTTGAAGCAGCTCTTGCTTATTGGATGGATCGAGTTTCCCGGATGGGATCTTGCGTTCTGGCATGGAGCCAGGCTCTGCATGAAAAACAGGGAGTCCGTGCCATGCGGGGGATCCGGGGACTTTTGGGTTTCAGCAAAAAACACTCCAACCAAGCGATCAATCAGGCGTGTGAACAAGCTCTTCAACGGGGATTTTTCCGTCTGGCGGAAGTCAAAAACCTCATCGGCAAACGCTCGCCCCAACAAAACTTTAGCTTCCTGGAACAACATCCCCTCATTCGAGATCTCAGTGAGTACGGCCAACTCATCGAACCTTTCGAGCTTTCCAACCCCAAACTTTATGAAAACATCCACAGCCCATAACGCACCCGCTTCGCTGGTAAAATCGGCCCGACAGTTATATCTGTCGGGATTACTGGAGTCTTTGGATCTGCGGCTCCAGGAGGCTCAAGCTCATCAACTCAGCCACGCGGAGTTTCTGGAAACCATTCTCCAGGATGAGATCAATGTCCGGGAACAACGAGCGATTGCTCGAAGAAAAAAACAAGCTGGTTTTCGAGACTCCAAGACCCTGGAGGATTTCGATTGGAGCTTCAACGCTTCCATCTCACGCAAGCAAATCTATGAGCTGGCAAGTTGCGATTTCATCCGTAAAGCCCAGGATGTTTTATGGATCGGACCGCCAGGCATTGGGAAATCCCATCTGTGTCAGGCCATCGGCTATCAAGCCGTCAAATCAGGCTTCCTGGTTGTTTACCGCTCGGTCTTTGATTTGATCCGAGATCTGGATCAAGCTCAAGGACAGGACAAAATTCTCTCCAAATATCTCAAACCCGATCTGCTTTTGATCGATGATATGGGAATGAAACATTTACCTCCCAAATCTGGAGAGCACCTCTTCGAAATCATCATGCGAAGATACGAAAATCGTTCCACCATGATGACCTCCAATCGCCCCATCGAAGAATGGGGAAAGCTCATTGGCGATGTCCCATCAGCTACCGCAATCCTTGATCGCTTCCTTCACCATGCCACCGTCTTTAACATCAAAGGAAAGAGTTACAGACTCAAAGACAGAATCACCCCAAAATCATGACCAAAAACCCAAGCCAACCCAAATATAAAAACCTGCCGCGTAATTTTCAAACCTTCGTTTTTTGTGCGCTGAACTTTCGCATTGAAGGTTCTATCCCTTGCTCCCGCAGTCCCTCAGCCCTTGTTCCCGCCCAATTCCAGTGAGTTATTTCCAGTGGCTTGAATCCCGCCAAGGCGGGACTCACAACCTGTTGGCCTGACCCGCCCCGATTTGAGATCGGGGCTCGGCCAACCGATTGCCGCCCCTAGAATAACTCATCTTGTAGATCCTCCCCTTTTTCCCATGGCCCTCTTCCCCACCCCTGAATCCCAATTTACAGACATTTTCTGCCAGTTGTTGATAGTTTTTTTCATGACCCAAAATCTACCAAAACCCTATGCGAAGGTTCAGCACACATCGCGAAAGTTTGATCGGCACCACGGCACCCAAATATAAAAACCCCGTATAAGAGGGTGTTGCGAAATTCCTATGGCCACAATAAACGGTTGGATTGTTGATGATCGTTGATTGCAAAGAACTTATGTGTGTTAGACAATTTATACTCGATCATATTGGAAGGCTGATTGCTGGATAAAAATGCCGCGGGCGGCCACGGCGGCGGAATTTTTCCGAGTGAAGGCTCTCGGTTGACTGCAGAATGATTTTGCGGATCCGAGATTGAGGATGATCGAGTATGAAAGAATCGGGACGCTGTTTTCCGGCAGATCCCCTCTCAAAATCGGCGGACAATGAAAAATCCAACCGACGTTTGTGTTTATAGCGAAATTCGATTCAGTTTTTGGTTCAACATCGCAAATTTGATTTTTTGGTGGAGTTTAATTTTCCCTATTTTGAAATTCTGATTCAGCAATTTTTCAGAGGTAAAACTGAGGAAATTTAAATCTCAAAAAATCTCACTCTATTCCTAAATTTTCACAAAACCACATTTTCTGGATGGAACAAGTTTATCAGCAATCACTTACAGTGAATTTCGCAACACCCTCTATGAGCGATTTTAAAGCGTTTTTTGAGCGAAAAACTAAAATCATGCTTGAATTAGCCTCAAACACAATCCACTAATGATTTATCCCGCCCAGGGTGGCGGCATTTGAAGTGTCCCATAGTGGCGGTATTTGAAGTGACCCGTGACAAAATGCGCGCCACCGGCGCGACCGCGATGCCGGCGCGAGGGTCGCAGGGCGCGCGCCGTGCTTCGCGGCCTTTTGTGCGCATGGAGCGAGTCGGCGAGCGATGCGCCGCCAAGCATGCGCCAGACAGCAGCAATCCC
>JAHFAC010000234.1 GCA_023250755.1 Bacteriovoracaceae bacterium
GGCTGTATTGTTACAGACAAATCCACCTGCATTATTCGAAATCGAAACTCGGGTCCGATCTTCACTCGGGGTAGAGTAATACATCACTTGCACTGGGAGCTGAAAATATTCAACGCTCTTTAGGCCTGGGAGAATCACGTGATTCTCCCGGATATTGCCCTCGTTATCCGGAAATCCAGGACTGTTGTCCAGATTATGCGCGGCAGTTTCTAGGCGAATGGTACAACTCCCAGACTCACCCAATGACACGACTGTCTTCGGTTTTGAAGCTATCCTTTGGTAGCAATCCATCGCAACTTGCGCTGCCTTGTCATAAACGACGGGGAGCGTGCAGGTTTGGATATCGATTTCGGAGTTTTCCTTCTGATTGAATATTTGTTTGATGGTTTGCGCTACTTCTTGTGATTGGTTTACTGAGTTGCCCCCGAAGGGCTCGAAGGCAGTGAGTAAAAGGGTTTCTTTGGCAAGGACAGTGAGAGGAAAAACAAAAATCTGCACTACCACTGCTACGATGACCCAAGGTTTCATATTGAGGGGTTAATCATAATTGGAGCGGAGTTTCTAGGGTAAATACCCAATTGCAAATAATTTTTTGCATATAAAATAGTAAAATATTCACACTTTAAATCATTCTCTGGCCAACGATTTGCCGCGATGGATCTTCTTATCGCTGCGGTCGCAGTCGATCAGAATGCTTTTGGAGATTTACAGTCCAGCCTGAGATCCCACTTTATTTCTCAAAGAGTGAAAAAAAGTGCCTTAGTATGGGGGGCTAAGGGGTTGAATTTCGCTTCTTGAGAAAAAAGCCCCTGCCTTGTTCTTCGGTCATTGAGCAGGTTACCCTGCCATGAGTGGGGGCTTCTTAAATGGCGTTCTTTCGGTCCATGGATGGGATCAGGGCTGGGTCGATTATTGTATTTTTCGTGTTTATCGCCTTTTTGCTCTCTGTCACAAATGAATCACACCCCGCACTGGCTTCGGATTCTCATGGCCAGATGGAGCTGAAGGTCCTCTCTTATAATATTCATGGGATCCCTATCGGCGTTGACCAGAGCCGTTACAAAGATATTGGACAGATCTTGCATCAGAGGCGCGACGCGGGGACTGCCCCACAGATTGTCACGATCCAAGAAGCGTTTCACCCTCGCACGGCAGAATTGGTTGCGGAGGCCGGTTATCCCTACGTACAAAAGGGGCCTGGACCACAAGGCCTCAGGTTCGGCTCCGGGCTCTATGTGTTGAGTGAGTTTCCGATTATGCAATCTGACTCGATTGTTTATGAAAATTGCGTGAGCTGGGATTGTCGAGTCAGAAAGGGAGCCCTTCATGTAAGAATAGCGGTGCCTGGGTTGCCCCAATCTTTAGAGATTTTTGATACTCACTTGAATTCAGATCCGGAGTCAGATCCGGGCGTGACTCCAGCAGAGACCGAAAGAGTTCGCGAACAACAGGTCCAGTCCCTCACTCATTTTATGTGGGAGACGAAAATCAGCCAGGCCCCGGCAATTTTTCCGGCGGATTTTAATTTTCAACCGACTCTGCTGAGTTACCTCTTTTTTGGCTTTGGCTCCAATATGAAAAATGCGATGGAATACTGTGCAAACACAGAGCGATGCAGCGGAGACGGGCACCCAGGGGAACTCTGGCAAGCTTCGATTGATCATCAATTTTATTTTTCAGGAGTGAGCCCAGAAGTGCGTATTGAGCCGATTCATTTTGAGCAAAATTTTAAAGAAAAAGTGAAAGGCCGATACCTTTCTGATCACTGGGGACTTGAGATTCACTATCGGCTCCAGTGGTGACGTATTGAGTCGTGAAATCCAGGCTTGAGCCCTGTTCTAAACTCTGAAATAGTATTTCTGCTGTCTTATTTCAGTGTTTTGGGGGGCTTCATCATGCGTTATTTCAATCTCATTGTTTTGAGTCTCGTTGCTTTTGGAATGGCACCTAAATCTTTTGCGAATCCGAAAACTTTTCTTTGGGGAGCGGCTCTTTCGGCGCATCAAACCGAGGGAGCCTTCGAGGGCGGAGAAAATGGGGATTGGTGGGAGTACGAACATTCTCATGAAAATGGGGTTTCACCCATTGCTGGAGGGGACACCGCTGACTTTGCAGTGGATCACTGGCATCGCTATTCTGAGGATTACGAAATAGCGCAGAAGTTGGGCTTAAATACGCTGCGGACCTCAGTGGCATGGGAAAAAATAGAACCCTCACCTCATGTCTTTAGTTCGCAAGTGATGGCGCATTACCGGGCACAATTCCAACGGATGCGGGAGCTGGGGATTCGTCCGATGATCACGCTTCATCACTTTACTCATCCGCGCTGGTTTCATCAGCGGGGCGGATGGCTTTCACCCGAGAGTCCTGAGCTTTTTCTGGAATACGCTCAATATGTTGTAAAAAACTTGGGCGATCTCTGTGATCTTTGGATCACCTTTAATGAGCCCATGCTCTTTGTGATCATGGGTTATCTGAAGGGTGAAATTCCACCGGGAGAGACGGGATTGGATTCTGCTTACGAGGCTGCTTACCAGATTGCCCGGGCTCATCGCAAAGTCGCTGCGATGATTCACGAGGTGCAGGGGGCTTCTCCTAAGGCAAAGGGAGAGGACGGGGTTTTGCGGGGTGTGGGTTTGGCCAACGCATTGCCCATTTATGATCCCTATAATCCGAGAAACCTAAGGGATGTGGAGGCTGCGGTTAAAGTTGCGGATCTCAGTAATTGGGCTTTTCTTAAGGGAATTCAGGCGGGACGGTTGAAATTTGACCTGCCAGAGGGAATCCCGGGTGTTCATGGATTTGATCGAGTTTTGCCAGCCGAAGATCTCCCTCCCTGGCCTACCGGGCCTGCTATGGATTGGATCGGAGTGAATTACTACACTCGCTATCTGATTCGCTACAATGAACAAAGTCTGTTGAAAGTGGAGTGGGTGACTCCTCCGGGGCCACACGGAGATAATGGTTGGGCGATCTATCCCGCCGGGCTCGAGCGCATCTTGAGGGAGTCAGCCGCCCGATTTGGGTTGCCCTTAGTGGTGACCGAAAACGGATTGGCAGATGCTCAGGACTCCAGGCGTCTCGGTTTTCTCAAAGAGCATTTGCGATTTATGGATTCGGCAATCTTGGGGAGCAATCTTGGAGGGCCTCTGGATGTTCGTGGTTACTACCACTGGAGCTTGATGGATAATTTTGAGTGGTTACATGGTTATCAGTACCGCTTTGGTCTGGTCGAAGTGCAATATGAAAAGGGTTTAAGGCGTGTGCCTCGACCCAGCGCTGAGGGGTACCGGGCTGAGATTCATGGACGGAAATGAATGAAGCTGCCCCTCCTGCGTGAGATTCGATTTCGGCTTAATAGGGGCTGGGTCTTCTTGGGCCTCTTGTGTCTTTTTGTTCTTCCGGTTGTTTTTCCCACTTTTTTGTGGGCTCGCGAGCCTGTTCCTTTTTCACACCTTTATCAAGACGGGTATGTTCTCTTGATTTGGAACGAGCGAGTCTCAGACTCTGAAATCGAATCGACTTTTCTTCGCTTAAAAGCTGCGGGTGCTCAGCATCTCACTCTCCCTTTTTTTGGATGCCAGACTAATTTGAAATCAACTGATGTCGGGAGTTGCCAGGTACGATCAATTGAGTTTTCAATTCACCTGGCTGAGCGCGCGATTGCAAATGGATTTCGTGTCTCTTTGCTCCCTATTTTAGTGACTCAGGATTGGGAGTGGCGTGGATTCTTTGAGCCTCATGACGTAAAAGCCTGGTTTCTCTCCTATACCCGTTGGATTCTTGAGATCGCTAAAGAGGCAAAACGACTTGGGACCGAAGAGTTTGTGGTGGGGAGCGAGTTTTCTCGGTTGAACCGGTATGAGCAGCAGTGGGAGTCCGTGGTACGTGCGGTGAGGAATGTTTTTAAAGGTCCCCTGATCTTGACCGTGAATTGGGATGAGCCTGAACGGGGCTTCTGGGATTCGGTTGATGCGATTGGGGTTTCTGCTTATTTTCCGCTCAGTGAGCGTGTGAACCCCACTCAGGAAGAACTTGACTCAGCTTGGCTCAAACGTCGTGAATTCCTGACCCGACAGTCACACCGTTGGCAGAGG
>JAHFAC010000235.1 GCA_023250755.1 Bacteriovoracaceae bacterium
ACCACTTCATTCATAAACTGATTAGCTTGCTGATTCCGATAAAGAATCCCAAACAATACAGCCCCTGCAACAATGGATAAAACTCTGAAAAACAGCTCAACATTTCGAATTCGAGTCTCAAGATCATAGCTGCCCGCCAGCTTCATAGAAAAAGAAAAAACAAGATACCCCAGAAGTGCAGCCACCGCTAAATAACTCAAATTCACCCATTTTTGGTTCTGGTTTTCCATATAGAAATCCTCGCTTGATGCCCACACCCAGCCCAGATTTGGCAGGCCAGGAGGGACTCGAACCCACAACCTACGGATTTGGAATCCGCCGCTCTACCGTTAGAGCTACTGGCCTACTTCCCTTCCCGATGTACGGTGTGTTTTTTACAAAACTTGCAATATTTCTTGAGCTCAAGCTTGTCAGTAGTTTTCTGCTTATTCTTGCTGGTCGTGTAATTTCTTCGCTTGCAGTCCATGCATTCCAAACTCAGTGTAACGCGCATAATACTTCCTCAAAAAAACTAGGGCTCTAAATGAGGGGAGCAATCAGGCTCGATTAGGCCGTTTGCTCCCCTCTCTCGGAAACCCCGTAATACCCTACTCGAGAATCTCTGCGACGACGCCGGCACCTACCGTGCGGCCGCCCTCGCGAATAGCAAATCTCAGCTCTTTTTCCATTGCGATTGGCGTAATCAGCTCAACCTCGACTTCAACGTTATCGCCAGGCATGACCATCTCGACGTTCGCTGGCAAAGTCACAACCCCCGTCACATCGGTTGTACGAAAATAAAACTGGGGTCGATATCCTTTAAAGAAGGGAGTATGACGACCACCCTCTTCTTTTGTAAGAATATAAGCAGAACCTTTGAACTTTTTATGTGGGGTGACAGTCCCGATATGTGCCAACACCTGTCCACGCTCAACTTCTTCTTTTTTCGTTCCACGAAGCAGGGCTCCGATGTTGTCCCCCGCCTCACCCTGGTCTAAGAGCTTACGGAACATTTCAACACCCGTAACTACGGTTTTTGTTGTTGCACGCAAACCAATGATCTCAACTTCTTCACCGACCTTGACCACGCCTCGCTCCACACGCCCCGTAACCACGGTACCGCGGCCAGAAATCGAGAAAACGTCTTCTACTGGCATCAGGAAAGGCTTATCCTTATCGCGCTTCGGCTGTGGGACGTATTCATCTACGGCGGCCATCAACTGCATGATCGCTTGCTCTCCCAACTCGCCTGCATCGCCCTCCATCGCCTTAAGAGCTGATCCACGAATCACCGGGATTTTGTCACCAGGAAACTTGTAGGAGGTCAAGAGTTCACGAACTTCCATTTCGACCAGGTCGAGAAGCTCTTTGTCATCCACCATGTCGCATTTATTCATAAATACAACTACGGCTGGAACGCCGACTTGACGAGCGAGCAAAATGTGTTCGCGCGTTTGTGGCATGGGTCCATCTGCAGCCGAAACAACCAGAATTGCACCATCCATTTGCGCTGCACCGGTGATCATGTTTTTGACATAGTCAGCGTGCCCAGGGCAATCGACGTGCGCATAGTGTCGTTTTTCAGTCTGATACTCAACATGAGTGGTATTAATGGTGATCCCGCGCTCTTTTTCCTCAGGAGCATTGTCGATCTGATCGTAGGCTCTCGCCTGGGCCAGACCTTTTTTCGATAGAACCATGGTAATCGCAGCTGTGAGCGTCGTTTTTCCATGATCGACGTGACCAATGGTTCCGATATTAACGTGGGGTTTTGTCCGTTCAAATTTCTCTTTTGACATACTTCTTCTTGGCCTCCGCGTGTTTGGTCAGGTTTTTACCGGAACCTATCAACCGGTTTGTTAAAAAAATGGAGCTCTTGATGGGAATTGAACCCATGACCTCTCCCTTACCAAGGGAGTGCTCTGGCCATCTGAGCTACAAGAGCGTTACCTACTCCTGGAGCGGGAGACGGGACTCGAACCCGCGACCCTCAGCTTGGAAGGCTGATGCTCTAGCCAACTGAGCTACTCCCGCATCACTTAACCACACAGACTTGTTCTACCTTATGTAAAACAAATCTGTGAAACCTTCAGGCGCATACATCTTTGCATGCAGCCCTAAAAAATCCTAATAATGGTGGAGAGAGAAGGAATCGAACCTTCGAAGGCATACGCCGCCAGATTTACAGTCTGGTCCCTTTGACCGCTTGGGTATCTCTCCTCCAACAAATCTTGGAGCTGGAGAAGGGACTCGAACCCGCGACCTGCGGTTTACAAAACCGCTGCTCTACCAGCTGAGCTACTCCAGCCCGCCTTCTACTCCATCTATAAGGATAAACCAACCCATGTTGACTTTTGATGCCAACATGAATGGCAGCAAAGTTCCATCCTTTGAACCAAAAGTCAACGAAGTTTATCTGATTTTCTTTATTAAAACCGAACTAACCTCACCTTGTTTCATAGACTAGACCCCAAACCCAAATCGCGTAAGAATAAATGATATGGGACGTGATTTTTTAAGAAATGACTCAAAAACCAAAAAAAGAGGATCTGAGGAAATAGAGCGGAGAAAAGCTGTTCTCCTCATCCAACATGCACCTCACGAACATCCTGCCGCACTCAAAAGGGCTTTAGAAACTCAGGGAATTCAGTCTCTTTGGATTCATCCTTTCCGTGGAGATTCATATCCAAATCCCTCCACGCTGCGTGGCGTTATTTCATTGGGCGGCCCCATGGGAGCCAATGACGATCTCCTTCACCCTTGGATTCCAGACGAATGCAAACTCCTTCGTGAGGCAGCGCTTGAAGGACTCCCGACAGTAGGAATATGTCTTGGCGGACAAATGTTGGCCCGAGCACTGGGAGGATCTGTCGAAAAAAACTCAATTGCCGAAGTAGGCTGGTTTCCGATGGAACTGAATTCTCACGGGAGAGAAGACCCAATCATAGGCGCAGCGGGATCTCGACCTCTTGTTTATCATTGGCATCACGATACATTCTTTCTCCCACAGGGGGCAGCTCCCCTTGCAAGTTCTGAAGCCTGTCCAAGACAAGCGTTTCGAATCGGTGACAAAGCCTATGGATTTCAGTTTCATCCCGAAGCCGATCATCAATTAATTCATGAATGGTTAAACATTGAGGGCGTACCTGAGGAGATCAGGCAAACACAGGATCAGCACGGAAGAACAAGTGTTCAAGATGCCAATACCCAAAAAGAAATGGCAAGAGAGGGGGAGCGGGCTAGCCTGAAAATTACCGCAGCAATCAGCCAATTATTTAAAAACCATCCCTATTCTCCAATTGATCTCCACCTCAATGAGCAGATAGAAACTTGGACGACAGAGAAAACTCCCATTCTCATCGAGGTCGAGGGGTCCGACCGAAAGCCGCTATTACTCAAAGGTCATATTTCATCGATTTTAACTGTTCCAGATGGTGAGTTCGTCATTTTTAGAGATGAAAACACTCTGCTTTGGCCTATTCGAATGGATCACATTCAAAGGGCGACTCCGTTCACTTAGGGCCATGCTAAAAACCTAGTACCCCACTTCGCAATTCCCGATTAAGATAAAGGCTGAATGCAACCCGCTTTGAGATTGAACTTAATTCTTCTGGTCGCCATTACTGTCGGAGCTTGTCAATCTGCGCCACTACAGAGACCTTTGACACCCGAAGAACAAGTGAGAAAAGATTTTTCACTTGGCCACCTTCTGATTCAAAAATTAGAGTCTCAGATCACCCTCAAACACGACATTGAGTTGTCCATATACCTGAGAGGACTCGCCCAAAAACTTGCAAACACGGCTCCAGAACTCAAATCGGCTCCTTTGGGAGTTCTCATCACCGCAGATCGGGACGAGCGCTGGCAAAATTTCGCATTGCCCGGCAATAGAATTTATCTGTCTTCTGGTTTTTTAAAGCAGGCGGAATTCGAAACCGAGATTGCGGCTGTTCTTGCTATCCAATTGAGCCATCTCCTAAAACGGCACTCGCTCAGCAATCTCGAAACACACGAGCTTACCGCCGATGAGATGCAGAACGAAACGCGAGAACTCCGAGAGTTAAATGGCCCACTCCTCCCTTATACTTTTGAGAAAACAGAA
>JAHFAC010000236.1 GCA_023250755.1 Bacteriovoracaceae bacterium
GGGCGTCTTTTGGTGCGGTGGGATCTTTATTTTCAATCGATAGTATTCACCTCATTCTAATGCCTGCAGCGACTTTAGCAGTGCTCTTGGCGATCGATACGTTGAAGACTTGCGTGATTGTGGATGCATTGACTCGCAGTCGGCACAACTCGAATCAAGAGTTGATGGGCCAGGGAATTGGAAATCTCTCATCTGCTCTCCTCGGCGGACTCCCCGGGGCTGGTACCATGGGTGCGACTTTGATGAACCTGAGCAGTGGAGGGAAAACTAAGCTCTCCAGTATTTTTTCAGGTATTTCAGCACTTGCCGCTTTTCTCTTATTGGCTCGTTTTGTCGCTTGGGTGCCCCTCTCTTCGCTGGCGGGAATTCTCATTATCGTGGCTTTTCGAATGATTGATTGGAAGAGCTTAAGACTTCTGCGCCAAAAGTCCACGGCGGTGGATTTTGCAGTGGTTCTCGCTGTTGTGGTTTCGGCAGTGGGGATCAATTTGATTGCAGCGTCCGGGGTGGGCGTGGCGCTTGCTATCCTCCTGTTTTTGCGAGAGCAGATTCGAACGTCCGTCGTGAGAAGAAAGGCATTCGGAAATCAAGTTTTTTCAAAAAAACAGCGCTTACCGGAGGAGATCGCGGTTCTTGAGTCCAAGGGAAATCAGAGTGTGATCTTTGAGCTTCATGGGTCATTGTTTTTTGGGACCACGGATCAACTCTTTACGGAGCTTGAGCCCCATCTTGCTCAAGCGAAATATGTCATTCTCGATTTAAGGAAAGTTCAGTCCGTGGATTTTACCGCGACCCATATGTTGGAGCAGATTGAGGCCCAGATTGCAGAGCATCAAGGGTGTTTGATTTTCTCCAATCTGCCAGCAGCTGTTCCAAGCGGTCGCAATTTACAATCTTACTTTGATGAGGTGGGATTGGTTCAGCCTAAGCGAAGCATCAAGCTCTTCGCGAGTTTGGATGATGCGCTTGAGTGGACAGAGGATCAACTGCTTGCGACTGAGTCAGCTCTTTCGAAAGAAGATCGGGTAGCACTGAATCTTGCGGAGTTGAGTTTATTTTCAAAATTAAACGCTGAGGCGTTGGCTGCATTGCGCGCCTGCACCGTGGAGCGCACCTATCAACCGGGCCAGAAGATATTTAGCCAAGGAGAGCAGGGAGACGAACTTTTTCTCGTCCGTCGTGGTTCGATCAAAATCATTTTACCTTTGGAAGGTGGAAAAACCCATCATTTGGTTACGATCAGCAAAGGTGATTTTTTTGGAGATATGGCGTTTTTGGATCGACACGTCAGATCCGCTGATGCCATTGCGAGTAGTTCTACCGAGCTTTATGTATTATCACGTGCTGCTTTTGATCAGACGGCGCCTCAGCATCCCGGGATGGGTCGCATGGTTTTCTCCCGAATGGCTCGAGTGCTGGCTGTGAGGCTTCGCCAAACGGACATTGAGTTACGGGCGCTCGAAGAGGCCTAAGCTTTTGAATCGACTCTTAGTAATAACTACTTCCGCCTTGGGCCCAGGGAGTGTAGGTCACACAGATCCCGCTCTGCCAGAGAGTGAGTTTTTGGCTCAAGGCCGAGTCGCCGCTTGCGGAGTCATTGAGCGTTTTGAAAGATAGCGTCTCATAAAAAGCACCTAAATAAATCGAGCCTTGGAATGGATAGGAGATTGAGATTCGACCACCTATGGGGCCTTTGAAGGCGATTTTGCTGCCTGTCGCTGTAGCATTGGCGAGTTCATAGTTTCCTAAAATTTGAAGATCAATTTTTGTTACAAAGGATCCAAATTGAAATCCAAGGGTGGGAGAAGCCATGTTCCAACGACTACCGCGGTAATTGCCGACAGCCACGTCAAGATCTGAGTATTGATTGATCAAGCGATAGTCTGAGCTCACTCCTATGAAAATGGAACTAGTCCAATTGTAAGCTGCCGTGATTCCGAGTCCGAATTGTCCGAGCGTGGGGGGATTGGTAATTCCACTCACTTTAGAGTAAGAGCCTGTTGCGCTCAGATCGAGGTAGAGCATGTCTGCGGCAGCATTTTTTGAGATCAGAGTCAGGTTGAGCGAGAAAGATGCAACCCCGATGAGGAAAAACCGAGGCACGGAAGTAAAATGGCGATTTTCAATGAGACACATACTTTTCTCCCAATAAAATTCTTTTTGATTATCTCAATTTCCTAATGTTAACTGAAAGGGTCATGAAGATGAAGATTCTTTTCATGTGTGTGGCAAATTCGGCGAGAAGTCAGTTGGCTGAGGGTTTAGCTAAGTCTATTTTTGCTGATCGTGCTTGGATCGAAAGCGCAGGCTCCAGTCCCTATCGAGTGAGTTCTACTGCGATCGAAGTGATGCGTGAGATTGGGATTGACCTAAGGGATCACCATTCCAAAGGTGTAGAGGATTTGCCGAGAGAGTTTCTTGAAGGCCTGAATTATGTGGTTACGCTTTGTGTTGAGGAGGTCTGCCCTAGCTTTATTACGCAGGCCAAGCGTCTCCACTGGCCGATGCCCGATCCGGGACAAGCTCTTCCGACTCATGAGGGGCAGCTGATGTTTTTTAGGCAAGTGAGGGACGAGATGAAAAAGAAGATTGAAGTTTGGGCTAAGGAAATTTTGAGTGCGCCCACCAGGACTTGAACCTGGGACCTTGCCGTTATGAGCGGCTCGCTCTAACCAGCTGAGCTATGGGCGCGCGATTTTAGAAAAAGAGCCTAGACAGGCGGATCCCAGGCTATTTCAAGTACAAGAAAAATACAATTACTTCGATCCCATGCCGAACCGAAGGCCGACCAGGCCTTGCATATCGGTGTACTTAAAGGCGGCGCCTGTTATGGATGAGGTGTCAGCCAATCCGAGAGTATAGCGTCCATCGATTAAGAGCGCGACAGAGTTTCCAAGTTTAAAGTTAAAACCAAGGACACCCACTACGCCGTAGTCTCCGAGTAAGAGGGAATAATCTGGGTAAGTGGCTGCTCCTCCGGTAGAGTCTTTGATCTTATCGTATCCTTGGGCATAGTAACCACCTGCCCCCAGGGAGATCATGGGGTTGAGCCAAAATCTTAAGATGACGGGTGCCTCGATTGCAGTAAAAGTGATGGTAGTTGCCGTGCCACTGACCGTATTGTCCATTTTTCGCTGAAGGTAAAGCGCACCCACCTCAAGACCGGCTTTTGCCCCTAATCGGAATTCAACCAGTGCCCCTCCTCCATAGCCTAGTTTTGCCGCCATGGTTCCGCTAAAGTGGGTCTCTGTCCCTTTTGAGTAGTCCCCTGCCCCTACAATTGAAAAACGGGGGCCTGCCTCAGCACCTAGGGTTAAAAAAATGAGGCCAAAGGGCAAAAGAAAAGAAATTTTTTTAAAATTCATTGGGCACCTCTCTTAGAGATTTTAATTGGGACTGCCTTTTAATTATCGAGGTAATTCGTCAAAAGGGCAAGGTTATCATGTCAGTCAAAAAACTGGCGGCCTTCCGCAATCAATCTACAAATGCCTTGAGTAGCTTTGCGCGAGAAGGATGCCTTAGTTTTCGAAGTGCTTTGGCCTCAATCTGGCGAATGCGCTCGCGGGTAACAAAGAAATCTTGCCCCACTTCTTCGAGCGTGTGGTCTGACTTCTCGCCGATTCCAAAGCGCATGCGAAGCACTTTTTCTTCTCGGGGGGTGAGGGTAGCCAGGACTTTGCGGGTCTGCTCCGAGAGATTGATGTTGATGACGGCCTCTGAGGGATTGATGATCTTCTTATCTTCGATAAAATCACCCAAATAAGAGTCCTCTTCTTCACCGATAGGCGTTTCGAGTGAAATCGGCTCTTTGGCGATTTTCAATACCTTGCGCACTTTATCGACCGGGAGTTCCATCTTGGTGGCAATCTCCTCTGGCGTGGGTTCTCGTCCCAAGTGTTGGACTAAAAGCCGTGATGTGCGGATGAGTTTATTAATCGTTTCGATCATGTGAACCGGGATGCGGATGGTCCTGGCTTGATCAGCAATCGCTCGTGTAATCGCTTGACGAATCCACCAGGTGGCGTAAGTCGAAAATTTATAACCCCGGCGATATTCAAATTTGTCGACGGCCTTCA
>JAHFAC010000237.1 GCA_023250755.1 Bacteriovoracaceae bacterium
CCAAGCCCTCCTTTTTAGCGTACTCCGACCCACCGAAATTGGAGTGCAACTCACGGACGGCTTCATGATGGATCCGGAGGCAAGCGTTTCGGCCATTGTATTTCATCATCCGGAGGCGGCTTATTTTTCAGTCGGACATAAAGGCGGTATGGACGATGACAATCGATAAAGCACCTCTCTCCCCGTTACCAGAAATTCCCATGACGACGGGGATTGGAAGCCTCCCGCATCATAATATTGATGCAGCTCTAGCTCATTCTTTTCAAACAGATATCCCTTACTTACCCCAAATTCCCATCCGAAACCCTTGGGAATACATGATTCCACAAGCTCTTGAGGGCTTGCCCGGCTTAGAGGTGGAGGCCGGAGGCGCCGTCGTCTTGGATCTTGAAGTTTGGCTGGGCAGGTCCCATGTCCTAAACGAAAAGCTCCTCACTGCTTTTTCAAACGCTGAAAATCCCGATGCTTTTGAAAGCTTCGAGCCTTCTGCTGCAACCTCTAGCAGCTGGCAGCCTTTTCTTTGGGAACTTGAAGAGCGCGACAGTCGTCTTGCGAAAATCCAGCTCGCCGGTCCCCTTACCTGCCCGTGGACCCTCCGACTCAAAGAAGGTTCTGAACTGGATCGATACCCTGAAATTTCTGCCCAAATTTTGCGCTTAATCATGGCACGGGCGATCGCCATGTGTCGCCGTCTGCGCTCGGGCGGAATTCAACCTATTTTATTTCTGGATGAACCCGGCCTCTACTGCATTTCACTGCAAAACCCTAGGCACCGGATGGCTTTAAACGAACTCAAATTAGTGATTAAAACGCTTCGGAATGAAGGCGCCTGGGTCGGCCTCCATTGTTGCAGCAACACAGATTGGAAAGTGGTTTTGGAGCTTGGGTTAAATGTCCTCTCCATGGATGCACAGCTATCACTCGACGCCCTACTTGAACAAAAAGAAGCATTAACTCAATTCATCGCTACAGCAGGCCGCCTTTCACTCGGCGTGATTCCCACCTCTAAATCCATATCACGCGACGCATCCGATCTTTTTAGTCTACTTATTTCAAAATTCCAAAATTTAGGGAAAATGCAATTTCAAGAAATTCAGCAAATTCTCAAACACGCTCTCTTGACACCCGCTTGTGGGCTAGCCCTTCATAGCCCTGCCGATGCCGAACTGATCCTCGCGTCACTTCAGGAGTTCAGAAGCTACTGTGCACTTAATAGCCATTCTGGTAGCCATTTTGAAGCTCCTGTCTTATAGCAGAGGAGATGTCAAACCCATGGATGACTCAGGTTCGTGCTCTAAAAAATGAGGTAGGATCGGAGCAAACTCCTGACCTTGCAGTATCCTTACTCATTCCGGCCAAGGACTCCACCCACTCCCTGCAAGCAACGGTCATTGAGGCCCATCGCTATCTCACCAATCAGTTTGCGGGTAATTTTGAAATTATTTTAATTCCGACCGTAACCCCTCAAACCAGCGAAGATCACTCAATCTCTATCGCTGAACAATTAGCCAAAGACCTCTCCGAAGTCAAAGTGTGCCGCCATCCTGGCCCAATCGGCAAGGGGGCCGCTCTTCGAACCGGATTCTCCGCATCCCGAGGTCATTGGATTTTTTTTACAGATGCAGACCTCCCTTATGATCTCAGTTTTTTTGACGAGGCGGTAAAAAAACTCAACACGGGCGCGGATCTGATCACCGGTAATCGTAGACTTTCGGCAAGTCACTTTAGGATTCCAGTCGACCTTCTTTCCATCGCCCATGGCCGACATCGCCTGGGATTAGTTTTTAACTGGGCCGTGAGACTGCTCCTTCCTATCCGAACCTCTGACACTCAGGCGGGAATCAAAGCCATGTCCCGCAGACTCGCCACCCAAGTTTTTTCAAGGCAAACCTGCCCTGGCTTCTTTTTTGATTTAGAAATTTTTCTAACTGCAGTTGGGCATTCCTACTCATGCTACGAACTCCCAGTGACCCTTTATCTGAAGTCAGAAAAAAGTACTGTAAGAATTCTGCGTGAATCATTTCTTGCTGTAATTTGGCTGGCACGAATTGGATGGAATCAGTGGAGAGGACAGTATTCCCCCTCCTATCTTTCTCGATTTCGCTCCAGCTCACCTTGGACTCGTTTTTTTATTTGGGCACGATGGAGATGGACGCCCTATTTGCAAATGGCCGAACTCTTCCCTAAAGAAGGTGAGGTTTTAGACCTCGGCTGTGGCCATGGGTTGCTTTCTCTTAGTCTTGCACAAGGGTCCCCTTCTCGAAGGGTCATCGGAATTGATCACGACCCCACGCGAATCAATCTTGCACAAAAAGCAGCGACAGCGTTCACCAACTTAAAACTTCAAATCGGCGATCTCTCGACCCTTAAAACAAAAAAACAACACTCCCTGGCAGGAGTTGCTTTGATTGACGTTCTTCATTATTTTAGGCCCGCAGAACAAACTCAAATCCTCAGAAAGGCTTTTGATGCTCTTCAACCCGATGGAACCCTTGTTTTTCGTGAAATTGATCAAAACTCAGGTATGACTTTTCTCTCAAATCGTCTCCACGAGAAAATCATGACAAAACTTGGGATCACGCGAGCTAGAGAACTTCACTTTAGATCTCTCTGTGAATGGGAGCACCTCGCTCGCTCACTTGGATTTGAGGTTAACCTTTTGCCACAAAAGCGTTTTCCCTTCGCCGATGTGCTTTTCATTTGCCGGCGGCCAAGGTAGACTTTGAGAAGCTACAATGACACACTTCGGTGATTTTTTAAGAAAATCGGTTTTAATGCTGACCGGTCTTGCCGTGCTGATTGTGCTTCCTCTCTATTCTTACAAAGTTTACACAAAAACGGATTACTCAGATTTTGACATCTACTACCGTTCTGCAAAACGGGTTCAGGCCGGGAACTGGGATCAGGTTTATAATTTAAAGGACGACGGAGCCTCTCCTTATCGTTATGGCCCCCCCACTCTCCTCTTTTTTAGACCCTTTGCAGAGCTTCCTCTTCGAGAAAGCCGGCTACTTTGGTTTTACCTGCAATTTACCTTTTTTGGAGTTGGATTTTTCTTTCTCTACAGAGCATTAAGAAAACTTGGCCAACCGCATAGTGACGCGCTGACCATTGTTTGCTTTAGCTGGCTCTACGTACTTCGTCTCTGTCTTGATTCTTTTATGATCGGACAAATCTCATGCCTAGTTTTTTTAGGTTTTGCTTGGAGCTTGGATGCCTATTTGAGACGTCAGCCCTGGCGAGCAGGCGCTGTGCTTTTTGTTCCAACTATTTTTAAAATAGGCCCGGGATTTATTTACTTTCTCTTTGCAGCAGCTCGACGTCCTTTTTTGAAGCGTGCATGGCTCTCCGCCTTTCTTTGCTTCCTCCTTTCGCTATTGACCCTTAGTTTTTTTGTTGGATCTTTTTCTCTTTCCTTAAACCTATGGAAAAAATGGTACGGGGTCATGGCGCAGGACTCGCTTTATTTTAATGCCGCCCATTATGGGAGCCAATCCCTAAAAAGTTTTCTACTGCGATTGGCAAACTCGGGATGGATAACCCCATCGACAGCTGAATCACTGACGCTTTTTTTTGCTCTCTCCGGTTGTATCGGGATTTTACTTCTTTGGTCTTTGCGAACTCCTAAGGATTATCGAACACGGGGAGTGTTTTTTGCACTCGGAATTCTTGCGTTTCTTTTTTTCATGCCTGAGACTTTTAAGTACAATCAAACTGCCCTCACTCTTTCAGTCGCAATCCTCCTGACAGGGCCCATCGCCGCTCTCGAGTGGGCAACCTTGATCTTTGGAGCTCTCACAATCTCGCTAGCGGGCCTAGATATCGTGGGGGAATCTCTTTTTTTCTGGCTTCAGAAAAATTCATTTCCATTTTTAGCCTTCTGTTTTTTTGCGCTCACCTTCGTACGACAAGCATTGAAAAATTCCTATCCCTCAAAATTTGCCAAACTCATCCAACTTCCCGGAAGACCGTTGGGTCCTTGGCCCCATCCTCCCAGGCAAGATGCCTCTGTAGACATCTCTGTTTTAATTCCCATCCCATTTGGCCAAAATACCCTT
>JAHFAC010000238.1 GCA_023250755.1 Bacteriovoracaceae bacterium
GACTGAAAAAACTGGTGCTTGAAGAGTTGCAATCCGTTGGTGTCGATGCGGTTGTCATTTCTGGCCTCTCCAATGATTATTCTGGATACGTGACCACTTTTGAGGAGTATCAAGAGCAGCAGTATGAAGGAGGATTTACACTCTTTGGTCCCCATACTTTAGGCGGGTATCTGCAAACATTTCGTGGAATGGCTCAAGCGATTCGTGAAGGCAGGGAAATCGAATTGTCTCCACGACGTAGATCAAGGCACGCCCCTCTTAAGGATCTTCAGCCGGGTGTGCTTTTTGACGCTAAACGTCTGTGGGAAAAATTTGGGACGGTTCTTGATCAGCCTGAGTCATCGTATTTGCGAGGGGATCTGGTGAATGCTCGCTTTCGTGCCGGACATCCCAAAAATGCGCTTAAAGTGCTCGATAATTTTCTAGAAATTCAGAGATTTGACAATGGACAGTGGAATGCGGTGGCAAATGATTGGGATTCAGAGACCCTATTTAAATGGGAGCGTGAAGAATCCCTGGATTGCATAGCGTGTTCCTCGGTCTATGTGACCTGGAAAACCTCTGACAAAACGCTGCCCGGTCGTTATCGAATCAAGCATGTCGGTGTTTGGAAATCGGGCTTGGATCGAAAACTGCGCCAATATAAAGGGAGAACAAGGGAGTTTATTGTTGAGTAAATAATGGATAAATGAATAGGAGGTGTTTTTTGTTAAGTGCCTAATTTTTATGGAATTGAATT
Source organism: Bacteriovoracaceae bacterium (assembly GCA_023250755.1). Lineage (GTDB taxonomy): Bacteria > Bdellovibrionota > UBA1018 > UBA1018 > UBA1018 > JAHFAC01. The sequence goes on from JAHFAC010000238.1 coordinate 740, forward strand.
ACATGTATTAATTAACAAATTTAATGTAAAATTAAATAAGTAGGGAGGGATTTTTATGCTTCCTAGTTTTTCACTTGGGACAATGTCTTTGAGTTCTATCGTAGGGAGAGAATTGTTTTCTTCTTCTTCTGGGCCCAGCTCAAGTTCTGGATCTAGTTCGGTCTCTGTCGAAAGTCATCCAGAAATAGCGAAAAATCAGGTCAATCTTGAGGATATGTCTGGAATGATCGGCAGTTCGACTTTGCAGAGTAATCACGAAGATTTGATGGATGTCGTAAGAAAATTTATTTTCTAAATTTCGAGAGCCTATTTCCAATCTAGGCTACCTGTTTCTTATCAGGTGAGCTGAAAATAGATTTTTCTGAGTCGCTTTCTATTTCAGTTCCTGGAATGATTGTGAGGGTGATGGTTCGTGTTGGCTCAGCGCCCGTGAGCCAGAGATCCTGGGATTCACCCGTTGACTCTGTCTGTGGCTCTTGCTTAGGGTTTGTCTCGGGCTCTTTGTCGGGTCCCTTTTCCACTTTATCGCTTTTTTCTGCTGCGTAACTGCTGTAGGGAGTTTCGACGATCATCCGCTCCCCATTTTCCTTGATGAGGCCTAGTACTTTAAAAACCTCAAGAGACGAACTCTTGCCTTTTACTTTAGCGCTTTCACAAGTTTGTGTGATGAATTGGTCTTTTACTTTTTCAAAAACACTGCTTGAAATCAACAAATCAGTTCCATAAGCCTTGGTCATGGATTCAATTCGTGAGGCGACGTTGACAGAGTCGCCGATTACCGTGTACTCCATCTTCTCGTTTGAGCCAATGTTCCCGGCGATGACTTGACCCAGATTGACGCCCATTCCTATTTTAAGTGTGTTTTGCCCACGAGAAATTCTCAGTTCATTGAGGGCTGCAAGTTCTTGTCTCATGGCGATACAGGCTCGGATGGCTTGAAGCGCGTCGTCTTCATGGTTGATTGGGACACCCCAAATCGCCATGATTGCATCACCTACATATTTGTCCACGATCCCTTTATGTGCATGGATGATTGATACCATCCGGGTCATATATTCGTTGAGCATTTCGACAACTTCTTCTGGCTGCATGCTTTCGCTCATTGCTGTAAAGCCTCTTACATCACTGAAAAAGATGACTGCCTCTTTTCTTTCTCCTCCGAGTTTTACTTCGCCGGAGAGAAGTTTATTTGTGATTTCCTTGTTGTGGAATTTGTTGAAAATCTCTTTAACCTTATCGCGTTCTTCTAGGCCTTTTGCCATTTCATTAAATGCGAGAGAGAGCTGGGCGACTTCATCTTTGCCTTTAGGCCTGAGTTCAATTTTGAAATCACCTTCAGAAATTCGATAAGCTGCTTCGGCGAGTTGTTTTATGGGCCAGGTGATCGATCCTGAGAAAACATAGCCTGTAAGAAAAGAAATACAAAGAATCACAAATGCAATGAGGATGGATCGATATTCAACTCGTTTTGCGGCTTCAAATGCTTTCGCTTCAGGCACTTCAGAGACGACACCCATACCTCCAAATCCTACAGTGCGGAAAGCTCCAAGGTGTGCTTCTTTGGTTTGTGGATCGATGTAGCGAGTTTGACCATTATTGAATTTGCCTTCCAGAAGTAGTTTCACGATTTCCAAGTGAGCGAGGTTTTCCTTTGCGCTCACCCGAGAGGCATCAGGGTGCGCCAGAAGGGTTCCGTGGTGGTCTACCATGAAGCTGATCACAATATCGCTTTCTCCCACGCCTCTTAGAAATCGATCTTGTTTTACAAGGGCGAGCAGCGAGTGAGTGAATCCATTGCCTACTTGAATAAAGGGGACCGCAATGGCAATAGCCGAAACCGCATCATTGATTGGAACTGAGGTAATCTGGACCTCGCCATTGAAAACAGACATTAGGGAGAAGTCTTTTTCGAGTGTCAGGTTCATTCTGGTTTTTTCGCCGGTAGGGTCATCGAGGTTTGTCATTTCTGGAGAGATCGCTGAGGTTAACAGCGCAGGAGAGAGATTTTCATTTCGTTTGTAAATAAAGAGAGCGGTAAAATCTTTGTCTTTGGCGAAAAATTCATGCAATACCTGGTCTTTTTGTCCCAGTGTTCCGGGCTGAGACTGCTCCTGGATCATGAGGGTGCCCAATATCCTCATTTTATCAGTAACCGAGACAAAAAATTCACGCATTTGCGTGGCAACGCTTGCCGCAGTATCCGCATTCATTTGTTGGATCAAAGCCGTATTGTCTTCGATGAACATCCGTGTCGATAGCCAAACGAGACTAGCAACCGATGTCATCAGTAGCGCAGCGAGCACAGTGATGAGTTTGGTCCCAACAGTGAGCCAAACTCGTTTTCTCTTGTGTTTAGGCGCAGTGATCCCCATGTCAACCGCTTATCGACGAGTAGTGGATGGGACCTGAGACAGAAGTGGGACGTCAATTTTTAGACGCTTAAAAATCCCTCAAAGGGCACCATATAGATACCGAAAAGTGAGTTGACATGAAATCAACTTTAGTCGTCATGGCTTGTCTTTTTGGCGCAGGAGTGGGGCTTTTTTATCTCTATTCTGATTTTATAGCGGCTGAAAAGGGCGGCAGTGGCGAACCGATGGCGAAAGTAGAGAATCGTCAGGCAAGCGTGCGAAGAAAAGCAGCGAACAGTTATGCCTGGTCCTATCTCGAAATGGGGCAAAATCTCTTTCATAAGGATTCAGTTCAAACTGGGGCAGGAAGTGTTGCCACGCTTCGTCTGAAGGATCAGTCTCTTCTTGAGCTGGGCGAAGATAGTTTAGTCGTAATTGACGACAGTCAAAATCTTTCGCTTAATTTTGTTCGAGGATCCGCTGTTGTTAGGAGTGATGCGGGGGATAAAAAACTGAGTGTTGAAAAAGATGGAAAAGTAAAGATCGAAACGCTTCCGGTTCGTCTTCTTCAGCCGTCCCATTTTTTTGAATATTTTGTGGAAGAAGGAAAAAGTAAGTCCATCCCTTTCCAGTGGGAGATAAAAAAATCTAAAAAAATTGGGGAGAAATCTCCCGATCTTCGCGATGTAGTGCTTCAAATTTCAAAGGATCAAGGTTTTTCTCAGTCTCATACCCAGATTTTAAAAATTCAGGATAGCAAGCTCGAATATGCCGAGTTTTTACTAGGGGCGGGGGCTTATTACTGGAGAGTGGCGCGTGCAGGTCATGCACTGACAGAGACCAGGAGGTTTCGCGTTAATATTGCACAAGCTCTTAGGCCAGTTTGGCCTCTCTCTTCAACAGATGCAGAAAAAATTCGGATTTGGCGCGATCAAGCGCTTCAGTTTCGCTGGGCAGTACCAAGA
>JAHFAC010000239.1 GCA_023250755.1 Bacteriovoracaceae bacterium
ATATCCCCGCGTACAAGGCGGGGCTTTAGGTCTACAATGCGGATTGCCGGTTTTCCTGAGCTGGCTCCCCCACCGATCTGGGAGAGTTCCCCCAATTCGAGGTTAACCTCAGTCACGATTCCCTCAAAAGGGGCTCGGATGACCGTCTTGTCAAGATTGGCGCGGCTGATTTCATAACTTCTCTTGGCATCATCCATTGCTGCTCTCGAAACAAGTCCGGCATCAAAAAGCTCATGAGAGCGCTTGAGGTCTTTCTCTGCATCCTGAAAAATAATCTGGAGATCTCGATTTTCAAGGTGGGCAAGGCTTTGTCCTGTTTTCACTTTAGCGCCGGCCTGAACTAAAACGGAGGATACTCGGCCAGCCGCGCTAAATCCTAGGGCAGCCTGTTGATCAGCCTCGATTGTGCCCGAACTGGTGGTCGTGATTGTGGATTCAACCGCAGTTAGAGCAGCTTTTACTGCCTTGAGCTTTAGGCGAGGACCGCAAGAGGGGCCTGCAAGAAGTAATAATAAAATGGGCAGTGAGAGATTCAGAAGTCGATTCATAAGGATTTTACTCCTAAGTTCCAGGCGAAGCGTCTTGCTAGAGTTGCTAAATCTAACTTGGTTTTAGCTACTATGAGTTTGGAGTCGATCAGTTCGTTCTGGCTTCCGAGCAATTCAAGCATGGTTGCTTTCCCGAGTTGATAACTTTTGAACGAGAGTCGAACGATCTCGTCATTTTGAGTAAGTGCAATTTTTTGGGCTTCGAGTGAAGTTTTGAGTGCCTCCATCTGAAGTCGCTCGTTTTCTATTTCATTTTTAAAATGAAGAATCTCTGTTTCGGCCTTGAGCTCACTGGCATGCTGAGCTTTCATAGCTTCAGAGTAGCTGCTGATTAAACTTCCTCCAGAAAAAAGAGGGATATTGAGTACCAGGGCCGCTGAGTAGGAGTGATTTTCTCCTGTAAATGCGTCATTCCAGCTTTGGGCTTGCTTATTCAAAGAGCCTTTAACCAAGAGTTCGGGCCACTCCTGGGCAAATGCATTTTTAGCTTGTCGATGGCGAAGTTCCTCTTCAAAAGTGTAACGCTGATAAACGGGGCTGGAATTCACAATCTGGTGCTCCAGTTCAGGTTTCATGAAGGGTGTGAGAGCTTCAATTAATAAATCAGTTTGCGCGAACTGATCGATTGTTCGGAGGGTTTGATTTTCGTCATGCACTAAACTGAAAAGGCCGATGGTCTCCAGCTCTTTTATCGAAAGACCACAATACTCCAAGAAAGTCCTGAGCGCAGCTTCGCGCTGAGCGTGGTAACTGAGTTCTTTCGATTGAAGTGAGGCAAGGTTTGATTTTGCCCTGAGCAGGTCAATCTTGGTTCTCTGTCCCAGCTCAAAGCGAAGCTCGGCTTCTTTAAGGTTTGTCTTGGCGATCACGATCGAGTTCTGCAATGTGGCCTCGCGATAGAGCTCAAGGAGATAAGTCCCGAGAAGTGAGCGCAAACGCCAATCCAGCTCAGTCTCTTTCAATCTAAGTTCGTTTAAAGCCAATTGCCGTTCAGTCGAAGATTGTTCAATTCCGAGATGAACAGAACGTTGGTAAAGCGGTAGGGTGACGCCCAGCTCCCACCTGTAAAGATTAATGGGTTGAGGATTGAGAGTGGAGGAGAGCGCTCCTAGCGTGCCACTGCTTAGGATAGAAAAATCCTGGGTGCGGGATTGGAGAAGCTGTAAGTCCGCCCTGGGGATCCAGTGTGTCCAGGCTGTATAATAATGCGCAGTTTTTTGATCCAGAGTCTCTCGCGCGATTTGAATTTCAGTTGATTTTTCAAGAGCCCTCTGTTTGATCACGCTGAAAACGCCATCAATATCGGTATCGGCCGGCACTTGGATGGCTAGGGCCGAGGGCGTTACCATGGAAAAAATACAAAGCAACCAGAGAAGAGACATTGATTCTCTTGTTTAGCTCAGGACGCTCGGTCTTTCTATTAAGAAAAGGAGGTCTCAGTCATTAGTATCCATACTAATAACTGAGTACTGTCGATTACCCCCACCTTGGCGCCGGTAACTTGAAAAAAGGGGCATTGTACAACAACAGGTACAGATTCGAATGATTTCTACTTCACGCAAGCCTATGGCTTTCAGCTCTTGTTGATTGATCCAGAGAAGATCCACATGCCGATCAGAGGGAACGATCATTTCTTCTCCAAACGAAGAAAACTCAGACCGAAATTCATCTGCCAACGCAGAGCTGACCTCAAAACAGCAGGGGCCAATGGCTGGTCCCAACGTAGCAAACCACTCCTCTGGTTTTTCCCCTTTTTTTAAGAGTTCGTCCCAAAGGTGACGTAGAATTCGGGCCCGCGTGCCTCTCCATCCCGCATGGACGGCTGCAACTCTCTTACCTTCTCTTTGGGCAAGAAGAATAGGAACGCAGTCAGCTGTGGTTGCTGCTACCGGGAGACCTGGAGTTGTTGTGTAGAATCCGTCAGCCTCTCCACAGACTTGGAGCGGGCTCTTCACTTCTATAATTCGGGTTCCATGGACTTGCTTCCAATTCGCCCTCTGTTTCCAGAGGTCTCGAAAGGGAGCGGGGATAGGTTCTTCGGCAGTGCCAAAGCCGTGCAGGACTCTTGGAATATCCGAGAGTAATGGACTCGTTAAAAACATTTTAATCACTTACTCGTTCTTTTGTACTGGCGCAAGGAGTTGAGTAGGTCAGAAAACGCTTGGGGCGGTGGCGCCTCAAAACGGAGCAATTTTCTACTGATGGGGTGCTGAATTCCCAAAATACGCGCGTGGAGGGCTTGGCCCGGTAGTGCGGTAACTTTTTTTCTAATTTCTTCTGGAAGGGCAAGCCATTTGGGGTGGCGTGTGGATGGGGTACCGTAGGTTGGATCACCCAAAATGGAATGTTGGGCTCCCGTGAGGTGCACACGGACTTGATGTGTCCTTCCTGTTTCAAGCGTCGCTTCTACAAGACAGGCAAAGGGTTCTTGGCGCGATTGTTCGTATTTTTCGATGACTTTAAATAGAGTGATTGCTCGACGCCCTCGTTTAACTTGCATCGACATTTTTTTTCGATCTGAGGGACTGCGGCCAATCAAGCTTTCTATTTTTAAGGAACTGGGTAGATTGCCGTAGCAAAGCGCCCAGTATCGTCGTTCAATAGTGTGGTGAGAAAAATCATGAATGAGTGCTTGATGTGCGGCGTGAGTTTTTGCAATTACCAAAGCGCCACTGGTATTTTTGTCCAGTCGATGAACAATTCCAGGGCGGTGTGTGTCCCCAATCCCAGGCCAATCTTTGATGTGGTATAAGAGAGCATGGACCAATGTCCCTTCGGTTTGCGTCGAGGAGGGATGTACCGTCAAATTGGGAGATTTATTAACAACCAGAATGTATGGATCCTCATAAAGCACATCGATCGGATGATTTTCTGGGATTAATTCCAGATTTTTTGGCGTTAGAAATTCAATCTGCACCTCATCGCCCAGCCGCAGTTTTGAATTTGCCTTGATGGGGATCCCTTTAGAAGTGACTCGTTCCTCTTTGATCAAGCGTTGAAGTAAATTTCTAGAGAGCGCAGTAGAATTTTTTTTCGATAAAGGATGTTCACATTTTTCTAACCATTCTCCCAAGCCCAATTGAAAGGCCTGCAAGATCATCTGATCTGCTCGTCCTTTTTTGATTAACTCTGCATCCACTCGCCACTTCCAAAAAGAGGTCATTCCATTACCGTTTTTTCTTATCTCTTTCTTCGTAGGCAGGGATATAGCGCGAGAGATAGACGGATGCCACTTTTTCATGTGGAAGCTTAAATGCTTTGGCAATTTGCACTAAAAACCCACGAAGGTAAACAGGCGCAGGAAGCGCGTCAAACTTCTCGTCTTCTATTGCCGTAATGTAACTTTTTCTAATCTTGGTTAATTCTGCCAGATCATCGAGAGAGATTTTATAAGTTTCCCTGGTTTTTTTTAGAGTGTGGCCTCTCCATTCCATCTCCGATTTAAGATCTTGTTCGGGGTTTTGCGATGTCGAGGGGAGCGGCAGGGCGCCTGGTT
>JAHFAC010000240.1 GCA_023250755.1 Bacteriovoracaceae bacterium
GAAAGGGAACGACCCTTTCGATTCGTAAATTCCAAAAAGGAGTTCCTACTTTCGTAGATCTGATCCAAAAAGGAACCCTGACAAAAGAAGCTGCACGGTTTCTTGATATCTGCGTTTTTATCGGAAAAAACATGATTATTTCAGGTGGAACCGGATCAGGAAAAACGACGTTGCTGAATGTGGTGGGTGGCAGGATCCCGAATAACCAGCGTCTACTCATTATCGAAGATTCCTCAGAGCTGAAAATTCACACGGACCATATCGTCAATTTTGAAACAAAGGCCGCGGATGCCATGGGCAAAGGTCAAATCACGATGCGTGAACTGATGAAGGCGGCGCTCCGTTTGCGTCCCGATCGAATTGTTCTTGGAGAGGTCCGAGGTGTGGAGGCCTTTGATCTCGTGACTGCCATGAATACGGGGCACAATGGTTCAATGGGCACAGTGCATGCGAACACGCCCTACGATGCGTTGGTGAGGCTAGAAACTTTATCCATGATGAGTGATATTCAGGTTCCCGTCACGGCGATCCGTCGCCAAATTTCAGCGGCGATCAATTTGGTGGTGCAAATCAAGCGCATGCCCGATGGGACTCGAAAGCTCAGCCATATTGCGGAGGTTTATCCTGAACTCGATGAGCGAGATCGCTATGTTATTCGAACCATTTTTAAGTTTATACAACGAGGACGAAGTCCAGAAGGAAAGGTGATCGGAGAGCTGATCCCCACGGGTTACATTCCAAGTTTTATGGGTGAAATTGAAGTGAATCAACTTCCCTATACTCGAGCGCAGTTTGCTCCTCCTGCCTGGTATACGCAAGCGGTACAAAAGGCTCGCGACGCCGCGTAAATGCTTTTTCCCCTTGAAATCAGCTGAGAAATTCAATCTAATGGAATGATGTCAAGTTCTACAAATTCTACAAAAATCAGGAAAATCACCGCTCGTGAGATTTTGGATTCCCGTGGATTTCCTACAGTCGAGGCCGAGGTGACTTTGGACTCCCTCAGGCATCCCGGTGAGAAGCTCACGGCTCGTGCCCTGGTTCCCTCTGGGGCTTCAACGGGCGAGGGTGAGGCGCTCGAGCTTAGAGATGGGGATAAGAGCCGATTTTTAGGCAAGGGTGTACTCAAGGCGGTCATGAATGTGCGCGAGAAGATTGCACCCGCACTTCTAGGGAGAGAGTTTTCGAAGCAATCTCTTTTTGATGGTGTTCTCAAAGATTTAGATGGAACGCCTAACAAATCAAATCTGGGAGCCAATGCGATTTTGGCAGTCAGTATGGCTTTTGCGCGATGCATGGCTATGGCCAAGGGCGTACCCTGTTACCGTTATATCGCTGAAACCTTTGGTTCTCAGGGGATCACACTGCCTGTTCCCTTGATGAATATCTTGAACGGTGGAAAGCATGCTGACAACGGATTGGCGATTCAGGAGTTCATGATTGTTCCGGCTGGATTTGGCACTTTTTCTGAAGCGCTTAGGGCGGGGACAGAAGTTTTTCATCATTTAAAAAAAATTCTCCAGGATAAGAAACTTTCTACCGGTGTGGGCGATGAAGGTGGTTTTGCCCCGGTCTTTGAAGGGGCCCATCCCCATGAACAAGTCTTGCGCGTGGTGACACAGGCGATTTCGGCAGCAGGGTATCGCCCTGGGCGGGATATTTTTCTGGCGCTTGATGCTGCAGCGAGTGAGTTCGTTTATGAAAACGCCGAAGGGTATCGCTTTGAAGGCAAGCGTCTCTCCTCACGTGAGATGGTAGCGATCTACAGCCAATGGGTGGATGCTTATCCGATCATTTCTCTTGAGGACGCCCTCTCTGAACACGACTGGGATGGCTGGGCTTGGCTAACCAGCACTCTCAAAGAGCGAGTGCAGCTCGTGGGTGATGACTTGTTTGTCACAAATCCTGTATTTCTCAAGCGCGGGATAGGCGAAAAAGTAGCAAATTCCATTTTGATTAAACTCAATCAAATCGGCACGGTCACAGAAACCTTAGAAACCATGAAAATGGCTCAGCAAGCAGGATACTCTGCGATCACTTCGCATCGAAGTGGAGAGACTGAAGACACTTTTATTGCAGAGCTGGCTGTGGGGACGGATTGTGGTCAAATCAAAACGGGGTCGGCATCCCGAACGGATCGCGTCGCCAAGTACAACCAGCTTTTGAGGATTGAAGAGGAGTTGGGTGAGGGATCTCAATTCGCAGGGATGGATGCATTTAAGCGCGTAAAAATTGAAACACGTTGAGGCCAATGAAACATACCTTAATCCGCTTCTTAAGACGTCTTTTCGCGATCACTCCCAATGAGCTCTGGCTCACGCTCTTTGCTTGTTGGATTTTGTTTTTATCTGGGATTGTTGCGGGTATAGTTGGTACGCCAGGCGTGATCCAGGCGGTTCGACTCCGGAGTCTTCTTTACGCCAAAGAGTCCCAGGTGCACCAAATGGAAGCAGAAGTTCGCACGCTGGATGCCGAAAGAGAACGCCTGATTGAGAGTCGCGTAGCCCAAGAACGCGAAATTCGCCGGGTTTTGGGCTATGCCGCGAGCGATGAAATCATCTTTGATTTTGCCTCAACAGAGCGTTTGGGAGATTAAGAAATGGCTGAAAAGTTGCCTATGAAGTCAAAGCTCCCTCGTGGCACTCGCATGATACGAAATGCGCGATTGGAGCGCTTTCCCAATCGCACTCAAGTTCGCCGTTACACAGTCGAATTTACCTGTCCAGAATTTACCTGTGTTTGCCCGAAAACAGGATTTCCTGATTTTGCGACTCTCCAGATTCGCTATGTCCCCAGGGAATGGTGTGTAGAGCTGAAGAGCCTCAAGCTTTACATCAATCGGTTTCGTGACCAGGGAGTTTTTCATGAGGATGTGGTGAATTTTATTTTGGATGATTTGCTAAAATTACTTGATCCCTGGGAGATCGAAGTTATCGGGGATTTTAACGTGCGTGGAAATATCAAGACGATTGTTCGCGCCACTCATCTTCGCCCAGATCCATAGCGGGCACTCGGCTGTTTTGTTAATTATCCTGCTCTTTGCAACTGCCGTTGATAGCGACCCTTGAGTTCGGCGATTTCCGAGGTATGGGGTCTGATTAATCCCAACACAGTTTTCCCCGTTGCCCGTGACGGAATTTTGCAAGCCTGATTGAGGGCGAATAGCCGAAAGCGATATGCGTGTGGAGGATCTTTTGGCGCTGGGTTGGGACCTGCGTAACCTAGTTTTCCAAAACCGTTTAGGCCTTGGCGAATCCCGTTGGGAAGGATTTCTTGCGGAGGAATTCCTGCCGGCAAGTGAGAGATGGACTCTGGGATGGCGTACACGACCCACAAGGTAAATTCGTTTTGAGAATTAATTAAATCTTCGAAAGTCAGTGCGTAGCCCTTGCAATCAGCAGGTGGATCTGACCATTTTAGTTCAGGTGAGGAATTATCCATTTCTGCAGTGTAACGAGGATCAAAAAAGCCAAAAGCATCCAAAGCGTCTGTTGTGAGCTTGAGCATTTGACGACTACTTTAGCGTTAGCGCGCCGACTTCAGCAAGGCGCAGTGTTCTGCAGTCCTATTAAGCTAGGGAGTTTTTTGCTGCTCAGGTTCATTGGGATCTTCTTCTTCGACGTCTTCTTCATTGCGCACCTTGAGATCGAGAGGGCGAGTAAGCATCAATCTATTTCGTCCCTCGATTTCTTGACAATTTTTGTTTTTTCCTTTGGCATGAGCCAAGGTCGTTTTTATTTTTGGAAGGTGCCGTTCTAAGAGTTTTTCGGAAAGGGAGTCTTTACCGGGCTCGGCGACAAAGACGCTCGATGGAAAACCTGGGCGACGATCTACTTTTTCCCTTTGAAATACGACATAAACGTCTTGAGTTGTATTTAAGCATTTACCAAAAAATGCTCGTGATTCAAGAACCAGTGCGTGGCTTTTGGGCTCCAAAATTCGACCTGGATAAACAAATTGAGCCGCTTTGCCGCCATTCAGTCGAAGGAGGTAAACGGCCTTGTCTTGGATACAATTTTCACAGCCGCGTCCGGTGATCAG
>JAHFAC010000241.1 GCA_023250755.1 Bacteriovoracaceae bacterium
ACTCTAACACTCATAAAATCGCCCTTGATGTCCAGGATCTCAAAAAATCATTTGGCGATAAAACAGTACACCGAGGGGTTTCATTTCAACTCCGCAAAGGAGAAATCCTCGCTCTCTTTGGCGGATCGGGCTCCGGAAAAAGTGTTGTCCTCAGATCTATCATCGGACTTGAAAAACCAGATGAAGGCAAAATTTTATTTGAGGGACAGGACCTAACCCGGCTTCATGAACTTGAGCTTGCCCCAGTCCGCACCCAGATCGCTTACGTTTTTCAAAATGGGGCACTTTTTGATTCCTTGAGTGTAGAAGAAAATCTTGCCTATCCCTTGCGCGAACATACTGGTCTTTCAGCGCAAAAAATTCATCAAAAGGTGGATGAAATGCTCGAGTTAATAGACATGAGGGGAAGCAATGCCCTCCTCCCGGCCGAGCTCTCAGGCGGAATGCAGAAGCGCGCAGGACTGGCTCGGGCGATCATCTTGAATCCGGAGATTATTCTTTTTGACGAACCAACCGCAGGGCTGGACCCGATCAATACTCAACGTCTTTTAAACAATATTTTAAGATTAAAATCCCGTGGCATCACCGGGATTTTTGTGACTCATGACATTCCAAGTGCATTCGAAATTGCTGATCGAATTGCAATTCTTTACAATGGAAGAATCCACGTCATCGATGAGGTGGAAAACATTAAGCGCTCTAAAGACCCGCTGGTCCAGGCATTCGTCAGCGGTGCATTGGATTCTATTGGCGAGGAGGGACACCATGGCTAAGCACCTGCAACTCGAGATCAAAGTGGGAATCTTCGTCGCCTTGGGCGTCGGCCTGATCATGGCAGCAATCCTGCTGCTTGGCGGCGCTAATAGTTTTTTTTCAAAAAATAATCACTATAATGTTCACTTTCCTTCCGTAGAGGGTCTCCTCAGCGGAGCAAAAGTGGTCTTGGGAGGTCTTCAAGTCGGCACAGTTCATTCAGTCGACTTTGATCCCCAGCTTAAAAATGTAAAAGTCACTCTGGACGTCGGAAAAAAATATGAAGAGTGGATTCGCAAGGATTCTACCGCTGAAATTTTAACGCAAGGAGTCCTTGGAGACAAATATATTTCGATCGCTCAAGGTATGCCAGAATCCCCCATTCTTCCCAGTCAAAGTGAAATCCCAAATAAACCGAGTGCAAATCTTGCGCAATTCATCAATAAAGGCGATCAACTTATGATTTCACTCAATAGCATTGCAACCAGCCTCGATCACCTTCTCAAATCTTTTGAGTCTGAACATCGAAGTGAAGTTTTTTTTAGCGGCATGGCAACCACCGCGCGAAATTTGGCCAACGCAAGCCAGAAATTAAATGCCGAACTGGATCATCTCCGACTTAAATCAGTGACAGCTAATCTCAATTCGGTTCTTGAAAAAGTCAATAACGGCACCGGAACACTTGGCGCGCTGGTAAACGACCCTGGTCTTTATTACGATTTAAAATCGCTTCTGGGTGGCGCCAACCGAAATCGCGTCATTCGAAACCTGGTTCGAAAAACAATTAAAAACTCTGATGAAAAAACTGGCGAGTCACAAAATCCTAAGTGATATCACCCGCAGGCGCCATTCCCTCGATCTCATCTTCCTTATTTCGCTTTGGTGCCGGAGTGATCATCCCGCGCTTGCGCAATTTTTCAACCAATGTCGTGCGATTCATCTGTAAGAGCTCGCTCGCGCGATTCTTGTTATTGTTGGTTCGAGCCAGCGCTTGATCAATCAGGTGATTTTCAAAAGCATCTACAATCGTTTTAAGATCTAATCCATGATTGGGGAGTGCCATATGGGGAAATTCAGAGCCTGAAAGCGCTCCATCGCCTTGCGGGCGCCCCTCTGCGTATTTTTGGAAAATCCGGAGAGGCAGATCACCCAGCTCGATGGCGCCTTTTCCTTTGAGGATCACCAAACGCTCCATGAGATTCTCTAATTCACTAATATTCCCGGGCCAATCATAAGATACCAATGCTGCCAAAATCTCTCCCGTCGGTGCATCCACTGTATGCGCTGTCATCTGGTTATACTGCTCAATGAAATGCTTCGCTAGGATTGGAATATCTTCTTTTCGCTCACGCAGAGCCGAAATTTCAATGATCGTTGCATTCAGGCAAGCCAAAAAGTCTTCGCGAAACACGCCTTGCCCCAACAGCGCGTCCAAATCCCTCGAGGATGAAGCAACCACTCGGACGTTCAGCTCCACCCCTTGATTTGAACCTGAAGGTTCAAGCTGCTTAGACATGAGAACCCGAACTAGCTTTGCTTGGAGTAGAAGCGGTATTTCGCTGATTTCATCTAAAAAAAGAGTCCCACCCTGAGCCATTTCTATCCGTCCCTGCTGATTTTGCAGGGCCCCGGCAACACCCCTTACGTGCCCGAAGAGCTCCGCCTCCAGATTTTCTGGCGAGATGGCTTCGCAATTCACGCTAATGAACGGTTTAGCGCCTCGCAAAGAATGCTCATGAATGGCATGCGCCACATGCTCCTTACCAGTGCCCTTTTCACCGACAATGAGAACCGAGGTATCCGCTTGGGCGGCACTTCCTACGATTTTCAAAATTTCTTGAATTGCTGGACTCTGACCCACCAACGGCGATCTAAATGCGAGCATCAATGCTCCTCCCCTTCACCCTTCCTTGAGTTCACTCACCGCTCAGGCCTTGAATCATTCTATGATTCAAAAAACTGGCCCGCGGCACTCTCTTTATTTAAGGCTAAGCAAGTTTTGCCGGGCTGTCAAAATTTTTTAGTGACTGTCCTCATTTTGGTTTCGAGCGAAAGTTTGAGAGCTTGAGCTGAGACGAGAAAACTGAAGGAAAACGCGCGGAAGCGTACGCTCTGCGGTACGTTGAGCACGTTTTTCGAGGTTGACGAAGTCGCACCTGCATATGCAGGACGCCGGTTATATGTCTAAATCCCTATTTCTTTACTCTTTTGAGGGTTCAGGCTTTTCCTCGGCAGGGGGGGCGACCGCGCTTGCACCCTCAGGGGCTGGAATAGTGCTCGAAGGGAGTTTCGCGGGAACGAGCCACGGAAAAGTCTTTTCTAAAACTGTACGAACATACTCAGCAGCTTCTTTTGTAGTTTTATCATTAGTCCTTCCACAAAAATGAAGAGTCTGATCAATGTCGAAGAGGATCTCTCCTCTCATTTTATTTTTCTTTTGATCCTTCTCTGGTGAAAGTTTTGAAAAGCTGCTGATCTCTTTACCTGCATCCAGAAGCGCTTTCACAGCAAACTTTTGAAGTGCTGTTCTTGCTTGGCGATCAGGACCTAGTTTAACCAATTTTAAAAAGGAGAGCGCCTGCTGTAGCGCATTGGGAGGACTTTGACCGTTACGCTTAACAAAAACGCCTTCGGTCACATAGAATGCTGTTGTTTTCTTTCCCATGCCAAAATTAAAAACATAAGATTGCCCTTTTTTAAAATTTTGTTTTTCAGAATAAGATTCAAGCTGATAGATTTCACCATCTGATGAATCAAAAAAATACAAGACTGGCACAGTACCTTTTGAGGTCTGACGATCATCTTTGATCATGATAAATCCAGAATTTTCTTCTATCCTCTTTTGCATAATTTTAATTTCATAAAATCCGGTTTCGAGTGGTTCGAGTGGTTTTAAATCAATACTCTTCATATCCCGTCCACACCGAATTAATTTCTTGAATTCACTTAATTCATGATCACTAAATGCATCATCAGGTGGGGTAGCCCCAGAAAAATGTGAAGCTAATCCAAGAATACCAAGAATAAGAGATAAAAATGTAATCATACCAGGTTTCATATAATGTCTCCTCAGCATTTGGTTATAAAAATCATACCCTAAAGAACATCTTAACCCATTGATCAGAGTGAACATCGCCACGAAAGTAAATCCAGCACCCCACTAACGCCATCAGGCTAACCCCCATGCCCAAGCAAGGATAACCCAGAGGACTCCCCTTACGACGAAAGGCACGGCCCAATTCAAAAAGAGTTAACGCTAAGATCAGCCCCCAAAATGGATAAAAGCG
>JAHFAC010000242.1 GCA_023250755.1 Bacteriovoracaceae bacterium
AACGTCCAAGATTAATTATAAAATCTAATAATATTTAATAATTACAAATACATACGCATATTTATTTGAGACTTATATCGGCATCAGTTTTGCATTTATGTAAATTCGACAGGTGGCTGCGTCCAAGAAGGATACTGTTCCAAGAAGGATACAGAAGATGAGAGTGAGAGGAAGTACAGAATGAATTCCAGAAAATTTCTATTGGTTTTATTTATCAGTGTTTTTGTTCTTGATGTACCAAATTTACAAGCTGACACTATATGTGAAAACAAGACGGGTGATCCAACTCAAGCGAAATTCGAAAAAACATTTTCAAAAATAGGTGAAATTTCTGACCAACTGACAAGTGATTCGACGGAGACCTCAGAATTGTTTGCATTACTTCGTGAAAAAGGATTTGAGCCTGGTAATGATTCAGAACAACTTCCGTACGGGTTGAGTCTTTTTCAAAAAGCTCTCAATGATGTGACCCATCCGCATGCCAGCAAGGGTGAAGTCAAAGTCTTTGGTTTTGATGAAGACAGAAAAACACCGATGAGTTGGAGCATCACTCATAAAAATGCCTCTGGAGAAGAGGAGATATTCCTGATCTTCAAAAATATGAAAGACGATGGGAGTGGCTGGAAAGCTAATATTGCTTTGGTGAAAATGTCAGACTTACAGTTGAAAGCTCCAAACCGTCATGACCAGATCAAACAAGCAGACTGGGTATCTCTCTCGTTACTCAAGTCTTCGAGTCCTTCAGGCGACCCAAAGCATGCCCGTCTCACTGCCGCGAAGGAGTCTCCAATCGTAACCGCACTCTTGGCTGAGGCGGAGCAGAATTCATCAGTCCAAAAGAACATTTTGAATGAAAACGGTGAAGTCGTGGCCATAGAGGTCAGGTATCACTCTCCCAAGGACTCACGCGGGGTGATGAGAGTCATCGAGCGTAATTTTAAAAATGAGCCACACAGCAATCGAGCTGCAGGGACCACCACTCTGACCCTTGTGGGGGACGACATTGCCTTTGGAGTTGGCCCAAGGGGTGCTTTAGAGAGTCTGAACAGCACAGAGGAATTCGAACTCATGCTGAAACACGTTAATGCAGATTATGATTACATCGAAAAAGCATTTATGACCAAGGAGCTTCAGGATGCTGTTGTGATGTTAGGGGGAGTTGGTTCAGCTCCAGCTCGCCCGATGCCTGTTCCTGGTCTTGAGGCCCTTGAGGTAAAGATATTGCAAGAGAGGTATCCAGGCCAGACGATCAAAAATCTCAAGGAGGACCCAAAACCTGTTGCCGTGCTCCGCTCTGTGAAGTCGCAGCCCATTCAAAAAACAAAAGTCATTAAAGCCCCATCACCCCGTGAAGCATTGGTACAGGAGCTTTTGAAAGATTCAAAATCCACGACTCGTACATTACTGGAGCTTCATAAAGAAAATATTTCAGCAGAAACCCGTCAAGAGGTCGTTCTGGATGCGCTTCAAAATGTGTTTAGATCTAGAAGCAGAAAATACGAAAGCTATATGAGTAATTCAATCATTAGAGAACTTCTTCTGGATGATCTTTCCAAGGAGACTTCTCTCACCCAGTCAACTTTGAAAGTATTGCTCGAACTTACAAAAGATCCAATTACAAAAGATCCAAAGATGATTGAATTTCGCTCAACTATTTTGAATCTTTTTGCTCAAACTGGAACCCGTGATCCCAAGGTGATCCAGCGCATGATAGAGATGCTCAATCCGTCTTTAGTTGAGGGCGAAGATATCAGAGTCAAAGAGGTTGTGATTGGAGTTCTTTATCAGTTGGGAGTTTATTCGGACGAGGCAACAGAGGCTGTCCAGGGGTTATTAGAGGATAAAAATCCGAACATACGTTTTGCGGCAAGAACTTACTTATTGGATAATCTGGAGCCGGGTACGGATCACGTTGGTGTGAGTCACGCAAAAACATTCCATGAAAAAATGAGCGAATATTTTGATGCAAGTGATATCAAAATTGAGTCGGATGTCGCAAAAAAACTGGGTGAAGCCCAAGAGCACATTAAAAATCTGCAAACTCAGTTGGAGAAGTTACCTGAAAACGTATCTTGGTTCAAGACTCTCACTCGAGAGGAGCAGGATCTTGAGCTTCGCATAATCAAGCATTTGTCAATGGCTACAGAAATTGACAGAAAACCTTATGTTTTTGATTTTACTCCCAAAGCTGTGCTCGAGGCACAGAATAAGGTGATGCAAGCACTGGGAGAATTAAATGAAAAAACGATCCGCGAATATGAGGGAGCTCTTAAGCCACAACCACTGGTTAGGCCCGTAGTCGTTGATTCCAGGTCGCTTTCTGAGCGCTTGAAGGATCGAAATTTAGTTGTTCTTTTTACTGCGCTCACACAGGCTGGAGAGGCCTCCTCGCTCACTCCTGACGAAGTGAGCGCACTCAATGACTTGCGTCTTACAAGAGGAAAAATCCAATCGCAAGTGATCAGATTTAAATTAGATATGATTCAGCTATCGGGTGTGAAGCAAAAATAAAGTCTTTGTTCGAGGAGGCAGTCTCTTGTGCCAAAAAAGCCCGTAATTTTTGTAGTCTTAGTAGCCGCTACTGTTTTTTCTGGGTGGATCTATTCCTGGGCCGATCTCCCTAAGGTGGCCTCGGTAAAAAACGAGCCATTGATCTCCCAGCTGGATTCACTGAAGAAAATTTTAGAAGGGGAAGATTACGTCAACCTGGAGCCTCTCCTGTCATCAGTGTTTATTGAGTATGCTGATGAACCCTTTGCGCAGAAGTTATTTTCAGATCAGTTTTGTCCCTGGATTGACTCACAAGATGAGGCAAAAAAAGACGCACTCAAAAAGGCGCTTCGGCATGCTGCCGACCCAGTAGAAGCTGAGTTTTTAAAAAGACTGCCGAAAATCTTTCCCACGATGAAAGGAGAATTTCATCCGAGCAATCGTTTTTACCTTTTTTTAGAAGCCATGAATCATTTTTATCAATGCTCAACAGTTTCTCGCTTAACCCTTCATCGAAATCCAGCGCCATTAGACCATGAGGTTTTCGTTTTTAGCGTCGGCAGATCTAAGCTTCGAGGCAACTGGGCGCAGAACCATTTGCTCGGAGTCGATCTCTTTGCAGAAATATTGACCAAGCCTGAGACGATTGAGATTGAAGCAGGTAAGGAGGCATTTCTCCTCGATATCTCGCCGAAAGAAAATCTCACTCAGGTTCAGGCTCGGGACTGGGCCGAAAAATTGGCAAAATCTCAAGAACACGTGGATTATCAGAAGCTCTGTCAAGACGGAAAGCTGGTCAGTCTCTATGCTTTTGGCGAAAGCAAGAACGGCGGAGAAATCAAACGAGATTTTAAGCAGCTCCAAGCCTCCCTGATCACTACGCCATGGGATTCGAATTCACCTGAAGTCACTCTGAATGCAAATTTGAAGAGTGTTTTTTTACAAGAGCTCTCGCGGAGCGATTTGGTGATCAAGGACGCCCATTACGCCGGTGAGGCCGCGGCTTTCCATATGGTGGCTCAGGGGACGGTGTGGCGTTACCAGAGGCGCCTTCCCAACGATTCTGGTCTTTTGAAAACCTGTCGGAAGTATTACCCCGGTCTCAGTGAAATGCAGGAGGAGGTCATCCTGCTTGAGCCACCCGATGAATCAAAAGGTGAATCAAAGGTGGCCAATGTCACTTATGAAGAGTTTTGCCGCGCACTGGCCGTAGGGGCTGTTTGCCAAAACGGCAATGGGGGGAGCTGTATTTATGAAGACACCTCCTGCTACAGCAGCTCGAATGCGGTTCCGCTCTACATGGAGTCCATCAGTATTAACTCTTGTGGCGGAAGAGTCTGCCTTTCGCTCTTTCACAGTTCGGGACAGCAATCAACCGGTCTCATGGGGCCGGATCTGGGATTTGAGTTTGTGATGCTCCAGGCGCTTCGAGAGGGAATGGATTTTGATTCGATGCTGGCTCAATGGAAAGTAGGTAGCTTAGTGGTGACCCCCGGGCTCGGAGCATTGGATCGGCAGCGCCGAATTTACGACGAGGTGGTTCAGAGG
>JAHFAC010000243.1 GCA_023250755.1 Bacteriovoracaceae bacterium
CAAAGAAACGCATCAGCTTCTTAAGTTCCTGGATATTCTCCAGTTTAGTGATCGGGGGCAATTTTATCAAAATTGGGTTGGAACGATTGGCCCGCTCCGGATGCAGTGCTTATCTCAACTCATGGTTGAGCCGGTGAATTTAAGTCGTTCTTTGTATGCGGGCCTTTTGGAGCGCTTGGCTGAACTTCCCCTCGAAGAGCGAGTGGCACAGGTTTTTTTAAAGACGTTTCTTTTGGACACTGTTCTTGCCAAAACGGACCGAGCAGGGATGGCAGTGGGGCTTGAATCGCGCGTGCCCCTCTTGGATAATGAGATAGCTGATTTTTCCGCACGCGTGCCTTTTCATTTTAAGTATAAAAAGGGAACTTCAAAATATCTCCTGCGGAAACTCCTGGAGCGAAAGCTCAGTGAGCGCGGAGTTTCGGCTGCGCTCAGTCGACGCAAAAAGCAAGGGTTCAGCATCCCGATGCGAGAGTGGTTGCGGGGTGAGCTGAAGTTTCTTCTTCAGGAGTATCTGGGTACGGAACGCCTGAGGCGAGAAGGAATTTTTCGAGCGGAGTCGATTCGCCGCTTAGTGGAGGAGCATGTTGAAAGTCGCGCCAACCATTCACACCTTCTCTGGTCTTTGATCATGTTTGAGATGTGGAAAGAGCGGTATTCCCTTTAGGGTTTGAACCCAGGCTTTTCAAAGAGGGGGATCTCAGGTATACAGTCGCCTTTAGTTCTATGAAGGAGCTGCCCTCGTGGTGGAATTGGTAGACACGTACGATTCAGGGTCGTATGCGAAAGCGTCCGAGTTCGAGTCTCGGCGAGGGCACCAAATTTAAAATTAATTCTTCTCCTCGGATCGGTTAAAGACTTTCCTGAAGGCCTCGACGACCGGATTTGAAAAACCCTCGACCATAGTGAGCTCTAAGTCTTGGAGAGGATTAATCGCAGGATCTTTTTTTGCTTTCTCAATCCGTCTAGCGAGCTCATCGGCAAGTCCGATGATTTCTGCGACTCGGTTGATCGATCCTGCACCCAAACGTAGAGGGAATCCCTTTTTATTGCGGCGTTCATGATGTTGTGCGACGGCCTGAGCTACCACGGGGTCAACACCGCGCATTCCTTTTAAGATTTCTGCGCCGACTGTAGGATGGGTTTGGTAAATTTTAACCTGTTCCGGAGTCATCTGGCTCTCGTCTTCTTCGCGAAGAGCTTCATCCATGCGATACAGGCCAATATCGTGCAAGAGACTGCCGATGCCGATAATTTTTACTGGTTGAGAAGCTGCGATTTTAAGGGGGTGGATTAAGAGCGCTGCGATCATGGCAGTGGCTACACCATGTTCATAGGCGGCGAGGTCGCTTAAGAAATCTCCAAACGCGTTGTTTTGTTGTTGGTTTAATTGCCCAGTAAGAGTTTCTACGTTCCCGATAAAATTGGCGGCATATTGGAGATTTGTTTCACTCAGACCGTTTTTTCTCAGAAAATTCATGGTTTCTTCGCCATGGTTGAGTGTTTGTGAGATTTTTATGGATACGGGTGCTTTGATATTTTGAATCAGCGCTGAGGTCAATTTGTCGCAATAAGCGAGATAACGCTCCTGAGATTCTTTTCGAAGGTGAAAATGTGTCACACCTTTAGTTAAATAGCTCGAGATTCGGTCATAAGTGAAAGAATCCCCTGCTTGAAGGATTTTGACATAACGCCCGGATCCCAAGCGAACGTAGACATCAAAAAAACACTTCGAACCTGAGAGAAAATCTGCAGCACGAATGGGAATAAAAGCCATGTCTTCGGCAGTGAGTTCAGTTCCCAGTTTGTCTTGGAATTTTTTAGACAGCTCAAGGGTGTCTTCAGCATCAAATAGAAGCGCCGTAGGAGTGATGAGCTCCATAATTTGAGTATAGTTTAATGGTTTTTTGAGCGCTTGTTGAATTCCGAGCCCATTGAGGTCGTCCTTGGTGAGTGTGGAGTCGCCATCATGAATGACAAAGATGGGTGTTGCGGGGCGATACTGATGAGAGAAGCGGATCACTGAAAATCCATTGGGATCTGCGATGGATGGGTTAACAAAAACGCCAGAAAGAAGAATGTTAGGATTGGCTAATTGAAGCTGTGCCTCTTTGCCGCTGGCGGCAATCAGCGGGGGAACATGATTAGCTCTGGGGTCTGAACGCAAGGTTTGTAGAAAATTGGGATCAGGATCAACGATAAGGGCTGGGCGCGGTTTTCTTTGTTCGATCATACATTCCCCACCCCATAGGATACCCGATAATCTTAAAATGGAAAGAAATGGCCAAGATCTTGTTATTAGAGTGAATTATGCGGCTAAATTAACGCGCTGATTTGCAGCATCTAAGAGTTCCAGCACTTCCTGATCCGTGACTTGTGAAAAGTCTTCGTACCACAAGCCGACTGCACTGAATGAAGTGGGCGCGAGCAGGTAAATTAATTGACTCACCTGTGTTTTGAGGATTTCGAGCGTACCGGGGGAGGCTACTGGTACGGCAAAAATGATTTCTTTAGTTTTTTGCTTTTGCAGCCAATGAATAGCCGCTTTTGCAGTCACTCCGGTTGCCAAGCCGTCATCCACTAAAATGACAGATCGGCCCAACAAGGGCCTCATCGGTTTTCCTCCTCTGAATTTTTGAATTTGGTTCTTTACGGATTGCGAGGCATGGACAATGGCTTCTTCGATTTCAGGGGGCGAGATGCCAAGTGCAGCGGCAGTTTCATAGTTAATCGATGCGGCACTGTTTTCTGCAAGAGCGCCGATTCCAAACTCTGGATTTTCAGGTGCGCCAATTTTTCGGACAATAAGAAGATCCAAGGGCGCTTTTAGTCGCCAAGCGACTTCGTAACCTACTGGGACGCCTCCTCGCGGCAAAGCGACCACGATGGGTTTCTTGGTTCTAAATATGAGCAAGCTTTCTGCTAGCTTGGCCCCAGCGTCGTGCCGATCCAGAAACAAGAGAGGATTCCTTTCATTTTTCATACACCCCGGAAGAGGGTGCAAAGAGTGTGTTAGAAGAACCCCCCGCAGCCCAGGGCGTTATGGAATTTTACTGGAGTATCTTGAAATCTACCCTTATGTTTTCTTCTCAGGGGGAAGATGCTGGATGTTGAGCAGAGGATTGAGTGAAATATTGAGAATGCTCCTTTGCTTGGTTTTTTTCTTCGCTCTAAACTCTGATTCGCACGCCTATGGTATGGGTAGGCAAGCGTTGCAAAGAGAGAAAGAGAGTGATTCTCGCTCGTTTCCACAACTTCCCAGAACACATCTTCCTGTTCCGATTATTCGCCAGGCGACTCATTATAGTTGTGGCGCCGCTTCATTGCTGAGTGTTTTGTATTATTGGCGTGCCTATGATGGCGAAGAGAGTAATCTGTATCATGCGCTCGAAACGACGCCCGAACAAGGAACCGAGCCTCCCAAGATTGTCGAGGTAGCAAAGAGCTATGGTCTCGAAGCGGAGATGAAGGAAAACCTCACACTCACTGATCTCCGCAAGGCGCTTGAACAAGGAAAAACAGCGATTCTTTCAATCCAAGCCTGGCGAAGTGAAGAAAATGCCTCTAAACCTTGGAATGAAATTTGGGACGACGGTCACTATGTGGTCTTAGTTGCGATGGATAAGACCCATGTGTTCGTGATGGATCCTTCAACGGCAAGCGCTTATGCCTACGTTTCTTTGGACGAGTTTTTGGAGCGTTGGCATGATTTTGAAGATCGTCATGGAACGGTTTGGCGCTACCAACACTTAGCCATTTTTATTCATGGAAAAAAACCGATTCAATCTTATCCTTCTGATTTGATTCGGATGGAGTGATTACGAAGATAGTTTTGCACTTCTTTTGAGGGGAGGGAGGGCACAAAGCGCTTGTTTCGGCCCGTCATATCTTCACCCATGCAGATTGCATTCAAAATGGATTCTTCAGTGGCCTCGATGGTGGCTTCGAATAGGGAGTCAAGAGCGGTATTCGTGAGAAGGGGTTTTTTTTGCAGGGAGAGTCGACCCTCTCTTGAGAAAGTGTTGCTCACCGAAAA
>JAHFAC010000244.1 GCA_023250755.1 Bacteriovoracaceae bacterium
CTGGAAAAGTGTTTACCGTATTTGCTGGCCCGGCTGCAGCGAAAGCGATGGCGCTTCAATCGGATGGAAAAATCGTTGCAGGAGGGAATTCTGGAAATTCTTTCGTGCTGATTCGTTATAACACCGATGGCTCACTGGATGAGGGTTTTGGTGCGGGTGGAAAAACAGTCACAAAGGTGGCCACTGGAGAAGCCGTTGCCTCTTCGATTTTACTTGAAGGGAATGGAAAAATCCTGCTGGCGGGCAAAGGCAAAAATGGGATTAGCTTTGATTCAAGCGTCGTAGCGTATTCTGACTCTGGGGCTGTCGATCCGTCTTTTGGGAGGTCTGGAGTGATGACCCTTTCGTTGGGTGCTGATGCTGATGGGATTGTCGGTATTTTCCCGCATATCGGTGAAACTTTCGTCACTATTGGCTCTTCGGCCGATGATGCGGATTTGGATTTTGAGTTGGCTAGGTTCTGGCGGTAGCGTTATTCGCTACCGTCATCGGGGCAGCGGCCGCAACCCCCACTTGAGGTGCCGTCAAAATTGTCATGGCATCCGTGCAGCGTGCTCTCTCTGAGATCGCCCTGTCCGCCTACAGCAAAGGTTGAAATGAGTTTCTTGGTTTTTTTGCCATTGCATTTGGGGCATTTTCCGGCATCCGGGGCGTTGGCGGCGGTAATTTGCTCAAATCGGAACTTGCAGGCTTCGCAGTAGTATTCGTAAATAGCCATCGCTTTCATTGTAGCACGAGTTTTTGGCTTGATTCCAGTGGGCTACATTGCTCGGTTGCAAAGCTGGCTAGAAGTGTGTTTTAACTCGTGTTTATAGGTGTTAGCTTGGAGCCAGATAGGGACCCCATAGCTCAACTGGATAGAGCACCAGCCTTCTAAGCTGGGGGTTGCAGGTTCGATTCCTGCTGGGGTCGCTCTTACTTCGTTTTTCCCGGTTGAGGACTTTGATACAAGTCCTTCAGGCTCTGGTTGATTTCTGAGAAGAGGTTTTCAGAGTCTTGTTCTTTAGTTTGTTCTGATTTTAAAAAATCATTTCTCTGAGCATTCATTTTTTGCAAGTCAGGCAATAAGGCGTTCATTGTTTTTTTGATTTCATCATCTAATTTTTTAATTTCTTGCGAATCCTTCGAAAATTTCTTCTGGTTTGCTAATTGCGTGAGTTGCTTTATTTGGTCTGGATAGCGAACACTCAAATAAGAGAGGATTTTTACTGAGTATTCCGCATTATCTTTGATTCTTGGAATTTCTTTTTCCAGGCGATTGATGGTTTCCTTTTGTGAGCTTTCTTCTTTTGCCGTTCGTTCTTTCAAGTTTTGGTATTCATTCCAGCTAGCAGCGAGTTGCTGAATAGGCTTTTCGGATTCAAGCCGTGAGAGCCGTACTGCCATGAAAATTTTGACGGTCTCTTTTTGATCGTCGGTCAGTTCTGATCCATTTGCCGATGTAAATGGAAAATCAGTGCCAAAATTCTTTCTAATAATGAGGTCAGTTCCAAATCTTGATTTAAATTCTTTCCCTAGACATTTGATAAATTCTTCTTCCGTCTTCATTTCTGCGCATCTTTGTTCGACCGTTCTCTTGTCTGACATGAGGTAGTCATACCCCTTGTAGCCGGCACCCATTGCGACAAAGACAGAGAGCTTGATCCAAACAGACCGGTCTGGATCGAGAAAAAATTTCAAAGGTGGAAAGTATTTGCTCAACTCCTCCAATACGGGGCGAATCCTTCCGTTGGGATTGAACATCTCTCCAAGTACTCCGTTCTTGGGGCGATTTCCTTTGACCCAGGCCAGGTATTCTACGCGGTAAAATTTTTCAGCCAGTTGATAAAGTGCTTCGTGAGAAGGATTGTTTTCGACGGTCATTGCCTCTTCAACTTTTTTTAGAATTTTGTCTAATTTAGTCTCTTGATCTTCACGGCGTTTTATTTCCTTTTGGTCTCTGTCAGGTTTTTCTGAGATATCTTTTAGCGTATCTTGAGTTTCAATCTTTAACTTGACTAATTTATCCGAGATAATTTGGAGTCTTTCGTAATTGGCTGCATGGTCAATTTCATTTTCTAAGAGTTTTGTTTCACCGCCTAAAAATTTAGATTGCTTATGCCAAGTTTCAGGGTCGGTATGGATTTCTGGAATTCCATTTTTAATTTCTACATTAACGGGTCCAAGATAACTCCGGACCTCGTTGAGAATAGTCACTTCTTTATCTCTCAGGTTTTCAAGATCATAGGTCCATAAAGCGGTTTCGAATGGGAGATATTCAGCATCAAAAGTTGTATTGGTTCCCTGGGGCGGTAGACTTGCTTGCGGCAAGCTGGGTAGTGGAGCTTTATTTTCGCGCATGGTCCAATGTTTTTTGATGACTCTCAGTGTGGCGTAACGGCGACCTGTTGTATTGATTTCCTCGATGCCTCGTTTTACTTGGATGAGGTTGGTTAGGGCCGCATAGCCTTGTTGTATTTGATCGAGGTCACGGATTTTTATTTTTTTATATTCTTCAACTAATCCCTCAATAATCTTTATTTCTTCTGTAAGATCCTCTCCCTGTCGGGACTTAACAATGAGTTTTCCCACTAATGTGGAAGTGTTCTTGGGGTCTTCATTGAAAAAGAAGGGGAGAGCGTCTCGAGGACGCATTCGTTTTTCCAGTCCTTTCTGTATTTTCCAAAACGGTAGCCAAATTATCCCCAAGGGTTTTTCTCTTTCTTTTTCAAAATCTTTAACAAAGTTGTTTTTGCTTTTTATAATGACTTCATGAATGGGTTGTGGAAGATCGACCATCACCCTTTCAGTATCTCGTGTTGAGGCCGGGCTATGGATTTGGGGTTGATGCGTTTTTTCGAAGGCCTTGAGTTTATTTTTTACTTGGCTGCCCAGAGCCTCTGCTGTGGGCCAGTTGAAAATTTTTCTGATACAAGAGCCAATATCTGCATGAACCCAAGTAGATCCAGTGAAAAAAATGAGAAGTGACAGGGCAATCGAGCGTACCCATGCCGAGAGAGATGAAAAAAGAGTGTCGCTGAAGACTCTTACGTCCACCCCTCTCTTTCGGTTTTGTATGCCTAGGATTTGAATTTCATTTTGGCTGAGCCAAGCGTCCAGTTGTCATTTTTTTGGCACGTAAGCTGCTTCTTAACAGATTATGGCTTTGCAAAAAAAAATCCGTAGGTTGATTTGGGCGGTCGATGCGTTTGAGGGGAATAATCAGATTCATCTTAATACCATAAAAACCCTGAGGAGTTTAGCCAGACAGAGCGGTGCAACAGTCTTACCCGCATATGTTCTCAATCCAGCAGAACTTAATTTATCCAGCGAATTTACCCCTCCCTGGGTTCACCATTATCGCCCCGCAGCAGAGGCAGCCCTTCGTGAGTTAGTGAGAGCGGCCAAGATTCCCCATGTTAAGGGAGCTCAGATTTTATTAGAAAATATTGCATCGCGGAGACGGGCAGTACAGAAGTTAGTAGAATATGCTCAAAACCAGAGGGCACAGGCGATTGTGGTTGGAACTCATGCCCGAAAGGGGATCGAGCGGGTCTTATTAGGTAGTTTTGCAGAGACGCTCATTCTTCATTCAAAAATCCCAGTACTCATCGTAGGACGCACCGCATTGAAAGACGTTGGGTTGAAGCATATTTTGTTTCCTACTGACCTGGGGCCCCATTCTCATTCTGCCTTAAAAATCATTTTGGCATTAGCTCAAGATCTAAAAGCCAAAATCACTCTCTTTCACTCCCTCCCGAGTCCCGTTGAGCCCCTTTTTCAGTCTGGGGTTTATGCGCTCGGCGGAGCTTGGGTGCCGGTTCATCAGTACTTTGCCGAAGATATTGAGAGGCGTCGAAAGATGCTTAAAGAGTTTGCGCTCCATGCTCAGGCAAATGGAGTTCAAACCCAATATTCTCTCGATGAGCGGGGTGCAAATGTGGCTGATACGATTCAGTCCTTTGCAAGGCGCAAAAAGATCGGATTGATTGCGATGGCGGCTGAGAGTGGTCCTGTTGCATCTGCATTGATCGGAAGCGTGACTCGTCAAGTAG
>JAHFAC010000245.1 GCA_023250755.1 Bacteriovoracaceae bacterium
CCCATTTTTTGATTACCCCTTAGCAATGACAGAATGCGTTATAATTGGGTTCTGGACGTTTGTAAATAAAAAAATCTCTCTTTTTTTGAGCTTACGCTTGAGCTTACGGGGGCAACTCAGTTATGGTGCTCATGATATGGTAGCTACAAAAATACCCGGTTACTTTAAATCTCGCCGTGATGCCCTCATGAAGAAACACCCTTCCTCTGCCTTCATTTTCTGTGGAGCAAAAGAAAACTATCGCAACCCGGACGTCACCTTTCCCTTTAGACAAGAATCTAATTTTTATTACCTCACAGGCTTACAAGAGGCTGAAGCGTCCTTAGTTCTCATCCCCTCATCTACAAAAGGGGACTATAAGACTATTCTTTTTATGTTACCCAAAGACCGCGAAAAAGAAATGTGGACCGGTGAGCGCTATGGAGTCGAAGGCGCACTCCAAGTTTTTGGAGCTGATGAGGCATACCCCTGTGATGAATTTGAGAAAAAACTTCCTGAATTGCTCAAAACGGCTGATCAAGTTTATTATCGAATCGGACTTGATGAAACCATAGATCGCAAAATTTTAGCCGCTCTTGAAGTTTTTCGCCGCAGCTTAGGCCGGAGCGGGAAATCCATGGCTCCCATATTGGATCCAAACTCGGTTCTTGGAGAAATGCGACTCTTTAAAAGCCCAGAAGAAATAGAAATCATGAAAAGCGCATGTTCTATCTCAGCGCAAGCACATAAAACACTCATGAAAGAAGTCAAGCCAGGTATGAACGAGTTCGAAGTCGAGGCTCTTCTGAATTACCTCTTCAGAAAAAATGGCTGCCAACGCATTGGATATGGGAGCATTGTGGCGGGAGGAAAAAATTCGACCTGTCTTCATTATACATTCAACAATGAAGTATTGAAAGACGGCGACCTTCTTCTCATCGATGCGGGTGGGGAAGTCGATTATTATTCGGCCGATATCACGAGAACTTTTCCCGTCGGGAAGAAATTTTCTGAATCTCAGACAAAGTCATATGAACTAGTTTTGAAATCCCAACTCGAATGCATTGCGATGACTCGCCCAGGAGTCAAACTCCCAGAAATTCATAAGCACGCAAGCGAAGTATTAATTGATGGCTTCCTCTCTCTCGGGCTTCTCAAGGGCTCTCGAAGTGAGATTTTTGAAAAAGCTATTCACAAACGTTTTTACCCACACAACACCAGCCATTGGCTGGGGATGGATGTCCATGATGTCGGGCTTTACTCTCTCAATGGAGAACCGAGAGAGCTCAAGCCTGGGATGGTTTTTACAATCGAACCTGGATTTTATGTGCAACCTAACGACAGAGATGTGGCAGAGGAATATAAAAATATTGGGATCCGCATCGAAGATGACATCCTGGTCACTCAGCAAGGCTGTGAAGTTTTATCAAAAGAGGCTCCAAAATCCATCTCTGACATTGAAGCTCTGAGAGCTTAAAAAAGATTTATGGCAGTACAACTTGGAAAATTTCAGTTAGAGCACCCTTTTATCCTCGCGCCTATGGCTGGAATCACCAACTCTCCTTTTCGTAGGTTGATGAGGCGAAAAAAAAGTGCGCTCGTTATTTCTGAGCTCATCTCCGCTAATGGAATGCAATACACGATCAAAAGAACCCTAGATCTCCTCTCGTTTCATGAAGAAGAGAGAGTGGTTGGGATCCAAATCTTTGGAGAAAACACTGAGAACCTATGCAAAGCTGCTCAAATGATAGAACAACGGGGGGCTGATTTTGTAGACCTCAACTTAGGTTGTCCTGTCCATAAAATTGTTCAAAAAGGAGCCGGATCTGCGCTCTGCCGCAACCCCATAGCACTGGGAAAACTTCTTTCTGCCCTGGTGAGTTCAGTCAAAATCCCAGTGACGATTAAGATCAGAACAGGCTGGGATCAGACCTCTCGAAATGCATTAGAATGCATCCAAGCTGCGACCGATGCAGGAGTGCATTGGGTGGCTATCCACGGCCGGACTCGTGCTCAAGGATACAGTGGTTTAGCAGATTGGGATTTTATTGGAGAAATGAAAGCAAAAAGTACTATCCCCATTTTAGGGAACGGGGATCTCACCACTGCTGAAATGGCAGTAGAACGTCTGCGCACCTATAAGGTTGATGCTGTTTTGATTGGGAGAGGGGCGCTTAGAAATCCATTTATTTTTGAACAAGCAGAATGCATTTGGAAAGGACTCAAACCCCATGCATCTACTCCTGAAGACTATCTCGCCCTTTTAAACGAGCACAGGGAATTATTTGGAGAAAGCTTCCCCCCTCAGATCGCTCTGCTTCATGTAAGAAAATTTTTAGCCTGGTATTCTTCTGGTTTTCCTGGGTGTCACGAATTTCGTAAAAAAATTTTTAACATAGAAGAGCCTGAGATCCTATGGAAAGAAGCCGAAGGATTTTTTGAGCTCACTTCTCGCGGGCGAGACTCTAGCTACCTTTCGCAACCCTTTCTCATGGGTGGGCATGGGTAGTGGAGCTTTTAGAAAGAGCCTAGCTAGAACACACGGACCAACCAAGCATTCACGGTTTCAAATACGGTTCCAAGTTTCTCGGGGAGGTCATTGTATCTGTCCTGATGAGCGCGCCAGGCCCGCTCCAGCTCAGGGTTGATCCAAGCGCCATCGAGCCGTCCAGCAATATCTTTTCGTTTTAGAAGCTTCGCCAACGTGGCAACATTTACTTCACTTTTGCTTCCTGCAAGTCGCCAAAGGTCATCGAAGTCCTTCATGCGTGTATTGCCAGACCGGAATCGCTGGCAGGCCGCGAGCTTGTCTGCAATGATGTTCTCCAAAGTCGCTGAACGGATCTTCACACTAGCGTGAATAGGAGAGTTGATTTTGCGTGAATCCGTGTCAATCGCATATACAATGTCAACCTCAAAACGATTTTTAGCTCCTTGCTCGGTGGTATACCCGATCGTTGCCGCCGCCCCTGACTTGCCATCATGCTCAACTTCCTTGAATGAAAGAAGCACATATTGGATTACCACATCTTGTTCACAAGAGCGCTCCAGCACTTCCCTTACACTCTTGTGGGAAACCGTCTTGAGCGTTGCAAGATCTAAGTCAATTGTAGCCCGAGGCGTGTTGATGTAAACCCACAGCAAATTTCCACCCTTGAAAACAAAATCGTCCGAAACCTGATTCAGATTTTCTGTAAACCGGAGGATCACATAACGAAGAAATGCTTGGGCCCCAAAGAGCTTTCGTCGTATAGCCCAAGCTCTCGCCTCTGCAAGTACTGATTTTTGTTCCTTCTCCTGCTTAGGCATCAGCAATCTCCTGTCGGAGGTGTGCCAGTACGCTCGTCTTGGCTGCATGGTCGTACAGCAGGATCTGATCGGGATCAACCTTTCCCTTGGCTACGTAGCGCTTAAGAGCTTTGAAAAATAATGTCCCAGATGGATCAAGACGATACGCTTCACAAAGCGCTCGCTCCCGATCATAGATACGGATCTTTCCACTTTCGTATTTAATTTCGGTGATTCCAACAAGTCTGGACCGGGGCACCCGGTGGACCTGGAGCATCTTATTATGGATGCTGGTATCCCGTGGAACATCAACATCAACTTTGTCAATGTACTCCTGAGCAAGACCATGGATCTGGAGGGCGGTCAGGCCAGAGATCACCGCCTGGGGATAGTACTTGGCCGTTGCTAAAACAGCTGCCACGAAAGGATCAAGCCTGGTTGTCGCATAGATCCCACTGCCAACCGAAATCACTTGCCCTGCTTGTGACATTCGGCGAAGTTTGATCCCGCTTGCTCCAAATTTCGTCAGTTCAGCGTGAGTGAGGATGCGATAGCGCGCAAGTGCCCGCAGGATAGGATCAACAGGACGTCTCTCTGGTTTTATTTTTGGTATTTTGCGTCTGTTTCTTTTAACCATTAAGTAAACGCAGGCTGTTGCCAGCTCGCGCTCCTGTTAGAACCGTACGTGCGCAATTTACGCATACGGCTCCTCGGTTTGTGTTTCGATTTAGTACCTAATCCATTTGTAATATCT
>JAHFAC010000246.1 GCA_023250755.1 Bacteriovoracaceae bacterium
ATTTAGGTTTCACTTGAAATTGAGTCAAAAAATGGGGCACCTCAGCAGTGCTAATCAACGGAGGTACCCCATGCGTAATTGCGAGTTCTGTAATGCCACGTTCCAGCCGAGACCACAAGTTAAGAGGCCACGGGCCTGCGCCTCCCCAGAGTGTCAAAAGAAACGCCAAAGCCGAAACGAAAAGGACTGGAGAGATAGACACGGAGAGGATTCGGCTCCATTTGACTTTAAAGCCTGGCGCTCTGAGAAAAAGAAAAGACTTGAGCACCTTGCAAAGGACCTTTCCGATCTTCTGAAGAAGGGAGCTACTTTTATGGGGCGAGGGCTTTTTGATCAGGATCTGTTAGGTGAGATACTTCTACAAGGATTATATAAATTAGGATTAAGGGCTGCAAACAAGTTGTGGCCCACATAGTCTTTAATAATTACAGGGATTTTGAACCCTCGGAGGGAATGACTTACTGCAAAACAAGTTCAGAGACAAAACAAGTTGAGTTTTATAGATAGCCGAAAATCAAGAAAGGAGATGGCGATGCAAGAGCAATCTCAAATGGATTGGATTATATCGGCTGAAGAAATGGACCTGCGGAAGCAGCAACTGGCTCAGGTGCTCACGTATTTGAGGACGGAGTTCGTTGGATATCCGTTTAACGAAGAAAAGGATCCCAGATACTTTAAGCTGCTATTTGATGAATTTCCGACTCTCAATATCGAGGAAGAAGTTAAACAGTATCACGCTTGGACTCTCGACCAGGATGAGGGGAAAAAGATTTTTTATCGGAGTCGTTTTAGAAGCTGGCTGAAAATGGCTAAGCGCTTCACTTCGGGGCGAAGAGGATTTCGCTATGCTTAGGCTGGCAGGGGGAAGTGCCGTCCAGAAGGCCCCCGAGAAAGTCTATACGAGCGAAGCCTATAGTCACCATCACCAGCTACTCGAAGGCTATTTAGGATCTCATCGGATCAAGAACCACGCCGAGAAAACCGCAGAGCGCGAGAAGAAGTTTCTTGAGGGATGGTTTGCATCTCACGGGACGGCGACACGAGAACTCTTCACCTGGGAGGCCATGGAGCCCCAGATGGGCAGAAAGCGGATCTTGGATTACGCGAACGCATTGATCGAAAGCGAGCTGAGCTCGGACACAGTACGTGCCCATTTGGGCATCTTGAGCCGGTATTTTGCCTATGTTTTAGAGCATCCGTACGTGAGCCAGCCAGCCACTCACGGTCAGCCCCCTAAGTTTGAGCGACTCCAAAAACTCTATGGACCGATTGATCAGCCGATCAGTGATTACGACATGCCTGTCCATTCCTACGACGGGGAACGGCTAGGCGTCCCCCTGGATCCGGCGAGACTTTACAACTTTTATTCAATATTGAGGAAATTCTACCTCAGCGAAAAAGACGGCATTCGCCAATCAATCCGGGCGAGAAACTATGCGATGGCGGTGCTAGCTGGCGAGTCGGGGCTCAGAGTTGATGAATTGCTGCATTTGGAGATCGAGGATTTGTTTTTTGATAGTAAAAAAGTTCAAACCCGATTTGCCAAAGGAACCCGAGGCAGTGGCAAGAGAGCCAGGCTCACGCTTTTCCCGGCGCTTGCTCGTGATACTGTCCGGCATTACCTCAAAGTTCATCGCCCCAAATTACATGGCACGGTACAAACCAGTTATCTGTTTATTTCAAGTTCTGGAGGGATCTTATCCTACGGGATTGCACACAAGGCGCTCCAAGAGATGATCGACTGTGTAAACCAGAGAGAGGTTCTCGTCGCCCGACATTTTAGCTGGCATTGGTTCCGAAGAATCTTTGCCACTCGCTTCATTGAGAAGTTTCCAAATCAACTACCGGTTCTGTTGAACCTGCTGGGCCACATGAGCCCTAATACGGTTCACAAGTACATCCGTCACTCAGAAGCCTGGATGAATAGTGAAATTCAGAAAATGCTGGAAGGAGTAGACCACCTATGGGCATCCAATGGACCTTAAAATCGTTTCTTGCCCAGAAAAAGGGCATCTACCGGGTCATTCAACTTCGGAAGCTCATTGCAGAAGAAACAGGCATTCTGATCTCGTTTTCTAACCTCAGCACCTACGTGGAAGATAAGCCAAAAAATCTACCACTGCCAACCCTGGAAATTATCTGCTCCGCTCTCAAGTGCAAGCTATCTGATTTTTGTGAAGTAACACCTAAGTCGATCAGGCCTTCGGAGTTAAAAGAGGTCAGAAAACTTTCCTATCATAATACTCCCCACTCAAAGAGGGCCGTCCTGGCGTTTCCAGAACCCAAGGATTATGAAAAATGAGCCGTGGAATTTGCTCAAACTGCGGGCGTGAGCGGTGGCTGGGAGGCAAGGACAAGCAGTGCAAGCCCTGCGCTTATCCCGTCAGTGTTTGCAGTCGATGCAAGATAACCCGAAAAATCTGGGTCGATGATCTCTGTTCAGTTTGCTATGAAGACCGACAAGTCAGAAAGGCCCTGGAAAACTGGGAGACCCACTGGAAATGCCCGTTTCTCTATAACACCCAGCTTATGGGCCTTTTCTTATCTTATGTACGCAGGTATAACTTGAAATACCGCCATTTGAGACACACCAAAACGCTTGCTCATTGGTTCAATGACAAGGAATGGTCAGCCATTACCTCCTGGAATCAGATCTACCAAATCCGAAAGGAATATCCATTGGCGGACACCACGCGGTCTGAAAAAGGCTGTGCGTGGCTGAAAATTGGCTTGATGCTTCACGAGGTCGGTGTGTTACGACCCCGGGCAGTTGACCGCGAATACCAGATCCAATCACGCATCCTACTTTTTGTACCCGAATCCCAAAGGTATGTGTCCTTGTTCATTGAAATTCTTTTGAAGTCCAACCATTCTGAAGGTACGTGCCTGAATTACCTCGACATTCTTCATTCCCTGGAGGCATGGGTTCATTCGAAATACCCTATGACACCACTCACCGCAGTGAGCAACCCACTATTCACTGAATACTTGAAAGATATCTCCTGTCGGCCTTCCACGAGGACGTCCTCAATCCGAAAAACTCTTAATTGCTCACGGCGTTTTTACCAGTTTCTATTAGGCCAGCGGCTGATCATTGCAAATCCAACTGAGGGCCTGGTAGCAAGCAGAGAACAGTTGCAACTCACCGTCTGTTCCGAAGGCCAGATTAGAAAATTAACGTCCTATGTTAAAAACCCAGCCACTGACTCCCAGCTTGCATTTCTTCTTTCTCTCATCCTCTTTTACGGCTGGGGCACGGAAGACCTCGCATTTGCGACTTTGTTTGCTGAAAACCAGAACACCTTGAATGTAATCCATCATCGCCGCCCGAGAACCAAAGGTAGGCGATTCTTCAATCGACCTCAAAAGCTGACGCTCCCAAAAACTCCCAGGTGGTATTTTAACCTTCAGAAACGCTTTTATGCAAAGTGGTCGAATGCCTACCAAAACGCAAAAAAAACTTTCCCTAACCAGCCTCTCATCCTATTGCAACGCGGGAACCACACGCGGTCAGTCTCTTCAAACTACGTGAATACTCTCCTGGAACTGGCAACAGCAGAAGCGGTAGGCGTAAAAATCCCGATCCGGGTTCTCCGCCAAACCTGTGGTCACATCTACTCCTACCGCGGTGATGCCTCGATGCTTGCCAACCTGGGGTGGTCACCCGAGTTTGCCTTTCAATATACTTGGCTGCCCAGAATCTACTATTCTCAAGCTCAGAAAAAACCTGAATCACCCACCGAATTTCGCTCTCACTGAAAAAACTCCAGTCCCACTTAAATTAAGCCAATAGTCAACTAAGATAGGCCTCTATTTAAAACAGCAATCTTTTCATCTAATTGCCGATTTTATTTATTCATTCTGTAGAAAAAATGTTGATTAAAAGTGAAGATAAGTTTTGTGGGCCGCGCAGGGATCGAACCTGCGACCCGCTGATTAAGAGTCAGCTGCTCTACCAACTGAGCTAGCGATCCACGTCCAAATGAAGAGGCTTTCTTAACATCGGGCTCGCCCAAGCGC
>JAHFAC010000247.1 GCA_023250755.1 Bacteriovoracaceae bacterium
AACGAACGGACGAAGTGCTTCTGAAGTGTTCTGTAAAACGGTATAAATCTCCTGGAGCAGATCATTTTGCCGTTGCTTGAGCCGGTTGTTGAGGGGAGAGATTTCAGCAGGTTCAACAAAAACCGTCTGTCGGCTTGCAGACGCTTCATAAATGATTCCTTCAACTTCATTTTGAGAGGAAATTTTTACAGGAATGACATAGCGCCCATCTCTGACATCAGAAAAATGTTCACGGAGAACGCCTTTTTGCTCAAAGGTTTTTAACAATCGTTCTAAATGTTGATGAATTTCTTTTTTGAGGGATCGGATTTCAGAATAAAGCACGGTAAGCGTGGGGGATGCTTTTTCAGAAAGCTCTCCCTCAGGTGTGAGAACCTTTTCTAAAGCCCGGAGTGGTTCGATGGGTTCTGTGAGTTGCTTGAGCGTTTGTTTGAAGCGTTCTCCTCGAACTTCGTCCCTGGGGGTTTGACTCCAGGACTCAATTGCATAAATCCAAGAACGGAGAGTGACCAAGTCACGGACTTCTAAAACACCGTCTCGTGACAAGGATTCCAAAGCGTGTTCTGGATGTTTCAGTTCATGCAGGGGGCCCCAGAGTGCATCACGATCTAGAAGGGGGATCATTTCCTGTGTTTCTTGTTGCAAAAGCCGAGCGGTGGGTAGGTCCTGGGCCCAGGTGC
Organism: Bacteriovoracaceae bacterium; assembly: GCA_023250755.1. Lineage (GTDB taxonomy): Bacteria > Bdellovibrionota > UBA1018 > UBA1018 > UBA1018 > JAHFAC01. The sequence continues at coordinate 681 of JAHFAC010000247.1, forward strand.
CTACTTCATTTAGGCTTTGAAGTAAGATTTTTCCTGACTCAGTGAAGGCTTCTTTTTTGGCCAAGAGGAGGAGGGGGTTCCACTCCAAAGAGTCGTTGGCCTGTTCTGATGAGATTTCCATGTACCACCCAGCTGGGTAATTCATATCCTTGTTCGGTTAGCAGATCAATTGAAGTGATCATGAGGGGGGAATTTTTAGTTGCGTTCAGGGTCCAAATCGTCTTGAATGCGGTGGGTGGAACTTTCTAGTCTGAAGCCAGAATCGTGGCTCGTTGTTTTTTTCGATAAGGTGAACGAAACCCATTTTGACGGATTTTTGGAGTTGCCGACTTTGAAGTGGAATACCCGGCTTCGAACTAGTGCCGGGCGATTCATTCCGGGGAGTCGAAAATTTTGGGTTGATCTGCCCCCCATGATCGAGGTTGCATCTTATTTGCTACAGGAGACCGAGTGCGAAAAGCTGATTCAAGACACGCTGGCTCACGAAATGATTCATTATTGGCTTTGGGTCAGACGAAAACCGTATGGGCATACTCCTGAATTTTGGATGAAGATGAAAGCGATGGGGGTGAGCCGTTATAACCCAGTTCCTCGTTCGAGGCCGTATCGCCATTTTTATGAGTGTCCGGCTTGTCAGAAGGTTTTTCCGGCTCGACGCAAATTGGGTGCATTGGCTTGTATGGCTTGTTGCAAGAGGCATTCGGGGGGGAGGTTTGACTCGAGATTTCGGCTAAGGGTGGTTCCCTCTAAATCCCTCGAGTTCACGGCTCAAGATCGATAATGTCTCAGGTGCCTTGAGCAGTAGGAGAAGAAATGCATTGAGAATCAATGCATGCGTGATTTCGCTTTGAGTTAAATTTTTTAAGAATTCTTCAATTGGAACTTCGCTGACTTCAATCATCTCTCCTGGATCCAATGATTGATTTTTTTGCTTTTGAACAGGTCCAACGACAAAGAGGTGGCAACGATTATCTTGAATGGCCGGATTGGGATGCGTCCATCCGAGTGGAATGCAACGCGCATGAGGAAGGGGGACGTAGCCGGTCTCCTCGGCCATCTCACGAATGGCGGCTGTTTGGATATCCGTGTCAGCAGGGTCGACAACTCCTCCTGGAATTTCAAGTGTATGCTCGCTGACACCGATGCGGAATTGCTTGACGAGGACCACTTTTCCATCTGCTGTGATGGGGATGATATTGCACCAGTCCCTGGACTTAAAAAGAAAGAAGCGATGGGTGCGATTATCCTCACTGGATTTACATTCTCGTTGAATGATTTCCATAAAGGGGGACCTAACCAGAGTTTTTTCTTCCGTACAAATCCATTTGTTTTTGGATTCCGACATGCTGATACATCATATATAGAAAGAGGAAGGTCTGTCCATGTGTGCCATGCAGCGAAAGGGTTTTATCTTATGATGGAAGCAAAGTCGGTTTGGGTAATTGTCTTTATCATTTCAATTTCTGTTTTTGCACTCGACCCCTCGGTTTTTGCCAAGACGAAGAAAAAAAGGACTATCAAACCTGCACAGAGCCTGACTGCAGAAGAAACAGTCTGGATTAAGCGCACAGACGGCGCTTTAAGTTGCTCGCCTGAAAAAGCACAGTCCCTGGGTGAGGGTGCGCAGGATTTAGAAAAGGCTAAGATTAGGGTTCTTGAATCCAAAAAAATTCAGGATGGTAAGATGCATATCCAGATGTGTGGAGCGCCTACCGGAACAGAGAATGCCTACCGAATTCAACGGTCAGATTTGCCTCAAGCGATTGCCTTGGGGTTCCAACTCAATCTCTAGTTGTGCAATTTTTCTCAAAATTCTCAGAAAAGTTGCGTTTCTTGATCAGCAAATCACAAAAGATCATTCAATTGGTTTGACTCTATGCATTAATAAAGAGAAGTGAAAAAAAGATTCTAGGGGACCGCCTCTGGAAGTAATAGGGGGATGGGGGGGGACTTCCAGAGGCGGTTATGGGATCGATACTTCTGAAGAACCGATCCCGTATTTTTCAATCTTGCTGAGAAGAGTTTTTTTGTCCATACGAGTCATTCGACAGGTTGTGTCGATTTGCCAATTAAAAGTTTTTAAAAGTTCTAAAATATAAGTTTTTTCGAACTCCTCGCGTGTTGCACGGAAGTCGATTTGGTTGTGTCCGAAGTCTGGAAGGTGGGATGCCTCGATACGGTGGTCTGTTGCGGCAACAACGGCTAATCTGAGTACGTTGCGGAGTTCTCTTAGATTTCCAGGCCAATCATAACTTTTGAGTTGCTCCCATGTTTCTGGACTGAGCGTGCGCAGGTGTTCTTTGTGGAGTTCTCGGGTGGTTTCTTGAATAAGTTCAAGGACAATGTCTTCAAACTCTTCGCTACGTTTAGAGAGCGGCGGCATTTCGATTCTGAAAACATTTAATTTCTCGAGAAGCTCAATGTTAAAAAGCCCACCCTGGGCGCGTCCCTCTAGCGATTGGCTGGTGGTCGTCATGAGTCGCACATTCAATAGCATGGGCATTTCATTGCTTTGAGGGTGAGGGATTGATTTTGTTTCAAGAAACTCAAGAAGAACTTTTTGTTCACCGAGAGGCCATTCGCCGATTTCAGGAACAAGGAGAGTCCCACTTTGTGCTTTCGGGAGTTGTTCTGTTAATCGCGTATCGTGATTGGCAATAATGAAGGGGAGAGTGACTCTAGCACTGTTATCATGAATCCAACGGGTAATTCCGCCTTTGCCAGTGCCTGCAGCTCCCGAGACAAGAACAGGTGCTGAATCGACTTGAGCGGCAAGCATGACAAGTCGCCGAAGACTGGGCGGTATAAATTGTACAATTTTCATGGTTACATCCCCCGATTTAAACCGTCGGGCAAAGGTGTATTAACGCGCAGCATATAGCGTGTCAATGGTTATATCTGAGCTTTTTGCAACATTTCTCGTAAAATGAGAATGTAGGATCAGAATAGGGGACAAAAGTATCAATTTTTTTTGTTTACTTATTTCCATTCATTTCCATAGCCGCGCCTCTAGTTTTGTGGGATAAAACGCAGTGCGTTATGAAAAAATCCAAATATACTTCGTGGGGATCCTTTTTAAAGACAAAAAGAAAGCAACGGTTTCGGTCGGCTCGAGAGTTTTGTGCCAAAATTTCTGTTGGTATCAGCTATCCCCAATATTCAAGGTATGAGGCGGGAGAGCAGCTCCCCAGCTTAGATCAAGCTTTAAAACTTTGTCATTTGCTGGATATTCCTCTTCAGGAGGGGCTTTTAGAATGGAGCCTATCTCAAGTTCAGGATTTGACTTTGCAGGCAGAATTACAGCAAGGGTTAAATGGTGGCTTCAGTGGATTTCGAAA
>JAHFAC010000248.1 GCA_023250755.1 Bacteriovoracaceae bacterium
CTAAAGTGAAGGCAAGCTCAGACCCACGCACTGGGTCAGTCGTGGTCAAAAGCTCAAGGGCAATGTTTGCTGATCCCATCCTGCCCGAGGCATTGATCCTCGGACCCAGAACAAATCCCAGATGCCCAGGGCTTAAAGTGCGATTTCCGATCCCAGCTGCATCCATGAGCGCTCGAACTCCCGGCTTTTTGGAAAAACGTAGGATTTCCATCCCATGCCGAACCAAAATATGATTGTCTCCAGTCAATGGAACCATATCCGCCGCCGTCGCCATCACTACCAAATCGAGATGCTGCTTCAGGTTGGGCTCCTGCCCAGAAGCCCACCAACTCAGAGATTTACCGCGGGTTCGAAGGGCCCTAGCCACGTAAAAAGCAAGACCACAACCATAGAGTTGTCGTAAACCGCTCTTACAGTCACTGCGCTGCGGATCAATCACTGCATAGGCCTCAGGGAGGCCTTTCTCTGGATCCACTTGATGATGATCTACAATAATCAGATCAATCCCTAGTTCACGTGCACATGCAGCGGCTGCAAAACTGGTAATTCCACAATCAACTGTGACCAGTACTTCTACTTGTTGAACGGCAGCTTCTTGGACTGCTCCAACATTCAGGCCATATCCATCTTTAAAACGATCGGGTTGCCGCACATCGTGCTCAAAGCCAAATTCTCTCAACACCCAAGAAAACAGGGCGGCACCCGTAGTCCCATCCACGTCGTAATCTCCAAAAACCCGGACTCTCTGTCTGGATGCTCGAGCCAAGACCAGGCGATCTACGACTCGGTCCATATCCTGAATGAGAAACGGATCCTTTAAATTTTCAATTCGGGGTGAGAGAAACTGTTGAATTGCCCCTGCGCTGTCAAGCCCTCGCATCAAACAAACCCGCAAACTGAGGGGCGAAAGCCCTGTTTCTGCCTGCAAACGGGCGATCTGGTCTTCTACATTCACCGGTATATTTAATGGAGAAGGGCCTGTGCGGAATCTCCACTCCCGCTTTTGTAAATCACGGCTCATAAGATCTGTCCTGCAGAATAATCAGAGCTTGTTTAAAGCAAATATCAGGCCTGCGCTCCGGGCTGCGGTCTGAAGCTCAGGTCTTTCTTTGAAGCGTTTCCGCCTCCCATCTTCGTTTTTATAGCCCGCTTTTCATAATAATGCGTGATGGTAATGACCAATGAGCTGGCAATGAAAATAGATGAGTAGGTCCCGACTACGATCCCAACCATCAGAGTAAAAGCAAAGTCCTCAATCACTTTTCCGCCGAGCATCCAAAGTGAAAATACGGTCAAAAATGTGCAAAGTGACGTCAGAATCGTCCGTCCCAACGTCTCATTGACTGCTCGATTGACAGCATTTTCAATTTTTAAATTTGGGTGCTGGTGAATGGTCTCACGAACTCGGTCATACACAATAATGGTATCATTGTTAGAGTAACCAATCAGCGCAAGGAGGGCAGCCAGGATTTGGAGGTCAAATTGCTTTTGAGTAATGATGAATACCCCCAGCGTAATCACGCTGTCATGAAAGAGCGCAAGCACGGCGCCGGGCGAATACCTCATATCAAATCGAATGGTTACATAAACCAGGATGCAGATCAGGGCGTAGAGCATCGAAAGATAGCCGCTCATTCGAAGCGAGCTCCCTGCGGCAGGGCCCACTACATCCACTCTTTGAATTTCCCATTCCCGCGGCTGCAATGCCTTGTTCAGTACATCGGCGACTTTTTTTGAAACAAGATTGAGCGAACCCTCATCTCCTTGTGCCTTGATGAGGAACTGATGTTCAGATGGGTCACCAATTTGCTGAACTTTGAGGCCTTTGATCTCCCCTTTTTCAAGCTCACTCCGAACCTTGCCAATCTCCCAGGCTACCGGTACCCGAATCTGAACTTCTGCCCCTCCAGTGAAATCAATGCCGTAGTTCAGGCCCTTGGTGAAAAAAAGAACCAAGGTCAGGACAATCGCAACGCCTGAAACCCCAAGCCAGAGAAAGCGCTTTCCTACAAAATCGATTTGAATACTCGGCCGAATCAGCTCGAACATGAAGTTTCCTCTCCTCTTGCCTGCCTTAAAGCGCTTAGATACTTAGATACTCAGGGCCTCAGATCTTTTGTCCTCTAAGACTTTCAGGTATCCATCAAAAATCAGCTTACAAACGAAAACTGCTGTGAAAAGCGTAGTCACAATCCCAATTAAAAGAGTGACTGCAAAACCTTTGATTGGGCCCGTTCCGTAGAGTAAAAGCACAATCGCAGCGGCCGCATTGGTGACGTTGGCATCCATAATGGTTCTAAAAGCTTTTTGAAACCCTGCCTCGATCGCACCGTGAATGCGTTTCCCGAGCCTGAGCTCTTCACGAATTCGCTCATAAATCACAACGTTTGAATCCACCGCGATCCCCACCGTCAGCGCAATCCCTGCGATGCCGGGCAAGGTAAGCGTGGCTTCAAGCCCCACAAGGGAGGCGAGAACAAAAAGAACGTTCAAAACCAGTGAAAAAACAGCAATCACACCGCTCACTCGGTAATAAAACGCAACAAAGAGAAAAACCGCCAAGCTCCCCACTAAACTGGCCAATGCGCCCTTTTTAATGGAGTCCTGCCCCAGGGACGGCCCCACCACTCTTTGCTCGAGAAAATTGAGCTGCGCTGGGAGCGCGCCGGCTCGGAGCACGATCGCAAGATCCTTCGCCTCTTTCATCAATTTTTCGCCATCCCCTTGTCCCAAGGTAATCATTCCGCGTCCGCCCGGGATGCGTCCGTTGATCACTGGAGCCGAGTGCACAATATTATCGAGTACAATGGCTAAGCGATCATGGACATGTTCTCCGGTCAGCTTGTCAAAAAGCGTCGCGCCTCTCGGATTCAACGTAAAACTGACATTGGGACGACTCGACTCTTGATCAAATCCGACGTTTGCATCCTGAAGCTCATCTCCTGTCACTTCCGTCTTTGATTTGAGCAAGAAGGGAATCCGATGAGTAGACAGCTCAGGCATTCCAGGTAGGGGACGAACACGTTCAAAAGCAATTTCATCACCCGCGGGAATCTTCGACTTTGCAAGCTCGTTGATCTTTTGGACATAATCCGAAAAGCGTTGACCTTCTTTGTAGGAAATCGAATTCTGCTTTTCAATTTCTTCGATCATGCTGGCCAACTGCGAAGGGGTCATCCCCTTGTCATCGACGATTTTGAATTCTAATTTGGCAGTCTGGCCAATCAGATTTTTAGCGCGATCGACCTCCTTAACTCCAGGGAGCTCCACCACCACACGATCCACACCTTGACTCGCAATCACGGGCTCTGAGACACCAAATTCATCGATTCGATTACGAATCACCTCAATACTTTGATTGATGGTGCGGTCTCTCACTTCGCCGCGGTATTCGCGTGACAATCCGAGCTCAAAATGCCCTGGCTTTTCGTCTACAAATCGCAGCGTCCAATAATCCTTCTTCAAAACTTTGTAGAGATCATCTCTCTTAGCTGCGTCATACTCAATCATGATTCGAGGATCATCCACGGGTACGCCTTCACGCACCGTTTTTACATCCTTAACCGTGATTCCCTTATCCTTCAGATTGTCTTTGAGGCTGGCAAACTGTCGCTCAATGATATCTTTGTAGACTTTGTTAAAATCTACGCCCAAGACCATGTAAAGGCCGCCTTGGAGATCCAATCCCAGATTGATTTTCTTTTTGAAAGGAAATTTCGTCTTCTCTAAGTCGAGATTGCCGATCGTGGGGTAAACATAAATCCCCGATAAAATGACAAAAAATAAAAGTAATAAGGCCTTACCCCACCAGTTGCGGCTCATGCAAACTCCCCCGGGCTCCTGCCCCAAACTTACATCAAATCTTTTACCTGTCCTTTTATCACCTGAGAAATCTGGCTCTTCAACAGTTTAATTCGAACGTTGTCAGCAATTTCAAGGGTGACTACCTTATCTGCGATTCCTGTGATCTTACCCAAGATTCCAGAACTCGTCACGATTTGATCGCCATGGTTCAA
>JAHFAC010000249.1 GCA_023250755.1 Bacteriovoracaceae bacterium
ACGGAAAGTCCATGGCAAAAGATTTCTGGGCCAAAGAAAAATTTCCTTTTCCAGGCTTTTTGGATACCAACAAAGAACTGGCGCGAAAGTTTTCCGTCAACATGTTACCGTCAAATTTCATTATCGATCGTGCCGGCAGACTCGCTTTCAGCGGATTCGGCGCTAATGATTGGTCAAATCCTCAGACAACTGAATTCATCGAAAATCTTTTGGCGGAGTCGGCTAACCCTCCCTGATAATGCGCCTCACGGCAGCCCAGCCATCACATAAATTGCAAGCCCAATTAATCCGTAGGCCGAGCTACCCTCAATTTAAAATGAATTGGAATTGTGTTCGGATCGAATTCATAACCCAAAAAGACAAATCTTGATTCATCAAATTTGCATTAGCATTCGGGTGAGTGACAATGTCTTGGCAGATAGGACTCGCATAACAACGCTTGGAAAGCGTTCAGCGGATTGATCCAAACTCTCATGGATCAAATTCTTTTGCTGGCCGTTTCCCTTTCGGGTAACGGATTCAAATTTCCCATTCAAGACTGAGTCGGTCGGCATGAGATACACGTTAGAAGAAAATGATTAGAAAGGACTTCTGATGCCTACTCAATCCGTTCGTCGTGGTTCAATCATCGCATTTGTCGCACTCATGGCTTCGATTGTCGCTGTTTTCGGCGCGAATGGCCAATCGCGCATCGACCAATTCAATGGTGTCTACGATTATCGCGGTGAAAACTCTTGCACCCTCAAAGACGGAAGTTTCGAAAAGAAGTACTCCCTAGATGAATCAGCCCTCTCCGACCGCTATTTTTATTTTCAAGGATCAAGTGGCGACATTTACTTGCTTTTTTCTCCTCAATTGCTCGATGCAAAAACAGTGCGACTCACAAGTGGAACAACCAAACTAACTCTTGATTCGTGGTGCACGCCTAACATTAAAGGCTGCATCACGGCCGAGTATACGGATATTTCCATTTCAGCAACACAGCTAATGTCCCCACCCGACGCCTTCGGTAGAAAAGAGGAAAAAGTTTGGCTCTTGCAAAAAGCAGTGGGAGCTTCTTCGCAGGATGAAAATCGTTTTTATTTTTCTAGCTCGGTATTTTCACGGTATGGAACTGAAATCACACGTGAGAGCACATGCCTATTTGTCGTTTATCGCCACTAACAGATTTGCTCTTCTCTCAATGGAGATCCCTATGAAAAATATTGCCTTGGTTTTTTTAATAGTTCTTTGCGCTGATTTCGCTGACGCGACTGTGACCTGTCGAGACATCTGTGTTCTGTTTGAACCCGGGTCTACGAACTGTTTGCGATACGAGCAGGTTTGCTCAGCCCCGAATCCGCACAAACCCACGTCGCCACCGATTCCCGAAACTAGGTTCTATTGCAATGCTTTCTATTGGACTGGAGACCATTGGGGAATCAAGACAAATGGATGGTCAGACTGGTCGATGAATCAGGCTTCCCAATTCGCGTTAGCGCTCTGTATCGCTTCTGGCGAGAAAACATGCCGCACCCATTTCTGTAGCGATAGTTCGACTCTTGAGGAAGTTTTTTTCTTCAAGTGGAGCACAGAAGTACCTCCGAAGAACAACGCGTTTGAACCAGAGTTGAGCACCTGTAAAGTCGCAAATACCTGTAACAAACAGTTTGAAATTTGTGGCCACGACGGAGTCTGCAAAGCCCTATAACTCCAACTTGACGGAACAAAGGACGTGGAACATGAATCTGGAAAAACTGGTCCTAATCGTGATTGTGAGTATTTCAACTTTCGCAAGCTTGGTCTTTGCCGATACCTGTAGCGATCTCGCGTCATTCTCTGATCGTAGCTGTCGCCAAGGCTCTATTGGTAGCCCCTGCCTGACGTCTGGGGGCGGACTAGGAATTTGCGTGAGAGCCAATAGCGGCACAAACGACTCCAATGGACCCGGCTGTTCATGTGTCGGCTCTCACAACTTTCCGCCCTCGTGCTCCGATGAGCTTTGCAGTGAACTTAGCTCTTTCTCCGATCGAAGCTGTGAGCGCGCCTCAGTCGGAAGCGCCTGTGCATCTGCAGCAGGAGTAGCTGGGATTTGTGCGCGAACCGTCAATAGCACGTCAAGTTCAAATGGCCCTGGATGCGCGTGCTTGTAATTTAAAATTGGCTGATTGGAGTGCGGTCGCTAGAGCTTTGGCTTTTCGGTAACGTACACCGTGATGTCTGCTTCCATTACGACTTGATCGTGCGTATCCGTGATTTTAACGGGAACGACGTGATCACCAGGACTCAAAGATGTGAGCTGTGGAAAAAGACAAACGGCAGTTAGATCGGTCTGGCCCTTTTTTAAATAGCGCACCGCCATCCCCTTCGGAATCCATCTGAGATGGTTTGGGATACCCGCCTCCATCGTGAGGCCGAAAGCTAATTCGCACATGTTACACATTGCAATCGCATGCACGGTGCCTATGTGATTTAAGACTCTGCGGCGTTTTTTCATTACGACGACGCAGCTTATTTCGGTGAGTTCGCTGACAAGTGGGTGAATAGTAGAAAAATAGGGAGCCTTCAGGGTCGCGACTCGCGTAAAAAGAGCGCGACCTAGTGGCCAACGAGACATCTTTTTGTAAAGGCTATCTAGTTTCATTTGTCCATCTAGAAGAAGGTTTTGCTTTTTGTTTGTTCAAGTATATCGAAAACCATCGTAAGATGGGAGTAGGTGAATCAATGAATGTTCAAAATAATAGATCGAGTTCCAAGCAACAAAGATTATGCCGCATTCCGCAAGATAGCGGTTTGGGGGGACTCGGTAACGGGTAAGCAGCACGTCCCAAAGCATTACACTAGATTTGAACTTCTAGGCATGAACGAGAAACACAAAGGACGAACGCTAAAATATTTATTGATTATGAGCCGTCCCGACAATGCACTTCGCACAGGGACTGGCGTGATGAGCAAATGGCACTATTTTGGCCACTGGAAATGCATTGCCTATAATCGCGGCTGCAACGCCTGTAGCAGCCTTGCACCGGGTCGGGCTCCTGCTGGCAACTGTAGTTACAATGCATTTGTGTCGAGTAGCAGGTGGCGACGCTCTCTCCGCCTTCCCTGCAACGGTCATAGTTCGTTTCACACTTGTCCCTGCAGTGCTGGCCATCGGCTACCTTCTGAACAGGAAAGGAGACGAAAATACCATGTGAATCAGATGACTCAGCGGTTAAGGCTGGTTGGTAACAAAAGGAGGAGAAGATTATTAAGAGAAAGGTGAAGCGTTGTAGCAGCATAGGTAGCAGCATAGAATTTCACTCCAATGTACTGGAGACACTTCCAGACCAGCTTGATAGCATTCTGGCCAAATCGATTCCACAATTATTGCCGAATCCGATCCAAGCGACTTGGATCATCGTCACCCAAGAAACACTATTAGCCTTCAAAAAAGATCCGCTCTTCCCCAACGGTCGAGGCAATTTATAAATGAACTGGTCCGCAATATCGCAACCTGGGAGCGTGAAGTTGCCTTTTCAGGGAAGTCCCTCCGCACGCACAAACCTACTGGTTATTTTTCGATGGCTCCTTGCCCCCCTCGGCCGCAAAGAGTTTCATGGCTCGGTCACGAAGCATTTGGCTTTCCGACGCTAGTCCCGAAAGTGCACTGCCGGGACAAGGAGGAAACATTTAAAAAAGTCTCGAGTTCTGTCGCAACCCATTCGCGAAACACGAACAGGTTTCTGATTAGAGTTCCTTTTTTGCTATGGTAAGCTATAAAACGGCGTGGTATTGCTGCGCCCGTATAAGTAATATCTCAAAACTAGAATAGGGAGCCTCAAATGATTGCTATTCTTCTCAGCCTTTTCATCGGCCAACCTTCTCATGCCGTAGCTACCGTGCAATTTCTTGCAGACACCAAGGTGCCTCGGGAGTTCCGCGATGTGATCCGCGCCGAAATCAACGACAAGTGCTTTAAAGATGACCTCGTTCTTGTGGAGACGGAAACCCTTTCCGATTTCCAAAATGTTTTTGATAGCTCTT
>JAHFAC010000250.1 GCA_023250755.1 Bacteriovoracaceae bacterium
TTGGGCCGCTTCAAATAGGACAAGTTACATTTGGCGAAAGTTCATTACTTTATTCCTCTACTGCGATTATGGTGGGTTATCAACTCATTGTGTTTGCGGTGTTTACCAAAGTCTATGCGATTCAAGAAGGAGTGCTGCCCAAAGATCCCAGGCTTGCCAGGCTCTTGAAGTATATCAAGATGGAAATTGGAGTGGCAGTTGGCGGATTTTTCTTTCTGCTGGGCTTGGTTGGGTCACTTCATATGGTATACAGCTGGAGTCAGGCTGAATTTGGTGCAATGAATCTCAAGCAGTCATTAAATATTGTGGTTCCATCCAGTCTGGCATTGATGCTTGGGGTTGAAACGATTTTTTCAAGTTTTTTCTTGAGTATTTTAGGGATGAAATTTAAGCGGGGTTTGACCGCTGGCGATGAGGTTTCTACGTTGAAATGATCACCCTCCTTATCCTTTGGGTTACCTCGTTTGGGCTCGGAAGCTGGCTTATGTTGCTGGTGAGACTTGAGTCGTCATCAGAAAAGCAATTACAATCCCCATCATGGTTGGGTCTGAGGTTCTATGGTGGCTTCTTGCTTCTCCCCATCCTTCTTTTATGTGGAAACATGGGGTTTCAGATTCCACTTGGCCTCTTATCCCAGCTTCTTTTTGGATTTTCTAGCGTGGGCGCAATCTATGGTGTCTGGAAGATAGTATCGTTTTCTCAAAGGCGAGGAGAGTTCATTCATCCGGTTTTCATTCTTCCGCTTGCCCTAGCCCTCGTTACTTTTTGGAGTGGTGGCGCGGTCTATGTCGCAAAGGAGTGGGATGAGTTTGCCAATTGGCTTCTCATGCCCAAACAAATGCTCCTTTTTGATCGGCTTAGTCACCCTAACTTTCTGGATCCCGCTTACTTGAAATATACGCCGGGCTGGCCGTCGATTTTGGCTTATCTCAATGCAGCGTTAGGTAAGAGCCGTGAATACAGCGAAGCCACTTTGATTTACGCGCCCGCGATCTCCAGCTTGGGCCTAATGGGTTTAATCTTTGATACCACGGTTAGCATGCGCCCGTTCGGGCGGGTGGGGTCGGGACTGCTGCAGGGTTGGCTTCTGATGGTTGCTTTCTTTCTTATTTTACCCTTTGATCCTTTTCCTCAGAGTCTTCTGATTGAGCCTCTCCAACTTCACAATTTTGTGGCGATCCCCTTTGCGATCCTTCTCATTTGTGAAAAATCTCCTTCAAGAAGACTTGCGTTTTTGTTTTTTGCGCTCATCTTGGCTGGTGGATTTCTTTTGAAACAGGCCATCTATACCATCCTTCCGTCAGCCGCATTGGCGATCGGAATGATTTCCTGGTGGGGCAAAAACTCTGAAAGTTCACTCTCCATGCGACTTTTGAGGGTAACTCAGGACTTAATTGTTTCATTTGCTCTCTTTGTGGCAATCTTTATATTTTGGAGCATTTTGACTCGCCATTATCATGGAGGCCATACAATTCTTCCGGGGAATTTCAAGGCGACGTTGCTTCAGCATCTTCAGGAGCGTCCCCATCTTCTGGCCAAGATGTTGGGAAGTGATAATAGTGAATTGATTGATCTGATTTGGAATATTTCGCCCCTGGGCAAAGTTTGGCACGCAATTTCTGCGCTTGGAATCCTGGTGGCACTCTTTTCTCGGCGTTATCGATGGGCCTCGGTTGTATCGTTGGGATTTGTTGCCACTTACTTCACCGCTCTTTATTGGATGTTTTTAATGTCGTTTAGTGTGTACGAGGCCGATCTTGTTTCAGGACTGTTTCGCTTCATGATTCCCCCCGTTTATTACTTACGCATACTCGGACCTTGGCTGTTTTTTGCCGTACTTGGAGAAAATGCGCTTCCTGCCCTGAGCGCACACATTCCAGCCATACGGGTTGCTGCTTGGTTTCTACCTTTCTTGGCATTTTTTACAGCAGGGCTTGAGATTCATCACGCGCATCGCATTTATGACCTGCAGATCGGAAAAATGTCCCCTAGTAGCCTGACCAAAGAGGTCAATGCCCTAGTTGATCTCATCCATGTCCAAGGGTGGAAACGCCAGAGTCGGGTGTATATTATTGCACAGGGGGGAGATGCTCGAGAGTACTTCATGGCTCGTTATGTTTCCCTGAAGAGCGATCGTCTGGAATTCTTGATCGCTTCAACTGTGACTTCTTGGGGCGTGAAAAAAGAAAATATTTGGATGAGTCAAATTTCCCCCTCCCAGCTGTCTTCTGATTTTCAAAAAGCAGATGCACTATGGGTCGTGAAGTCTGATTTGTTTATGCACCGAATCCTTCAGCAAGTGGTTAACGGAGGTAAGTGCCCGGGGCCTTTTGAAAAATATTTTCTTGTCAAATCCTCAAAGGATGGCACTCGCTTTGATTGTGTTAGCAAAACTGAAAGGCTCAGGGCAAGTTCTGTTTAGCCAATAGGGTTCAGCAAACCCGTACTAAGCACACGTCTAGATACATGAGCAATAATCTGCTTTTCTGAGATAAGACAGAACTTTGCTGAGAGATGATCCTTGCGGGTAAAGCCAAGTGGGTTGCTGTCGACGAAGTTCAGCGGGTTCCGGCGTTACTGAATTACGTTCACCGATTAATTGAGAGTCACGGTATCCAGTTTGCCCTGAGTGGATCCAGCTCGCGAAAGCTCAAGCGTGAGGGGGCTAATCTCTTGGCAGGGCGGGCGTGGATGAACCACCTCCATCCCTTGATTTTTCGGGAGTTGCAATCGGAGTTTTCGCTCGATTCGGTTCTCCGGTGGGGGGCCTTGCCCAAAGTTTTGAGTCTTGCTGATGAAACAGATCGCTACCGTTTTCTCAAGACCTATACCCAAACCTATTTGCGCGAGGAAATCAAACAGGAACAGATTGTCCGGAAGATCGAGCCATTTTTAAGATTTCTAGAGGTGGCCGCCCAGGGAAACGGAAACATCCTGAACTATGCAAAAATCGCCCGCGATGCTCTTTTGGATGAGAAGGCTGTCGAGCGCTATTACGAGATTCTTAAAGATACTTTAATCGGTTATTTTCTTAATCCTTTTCACCGCTCTGTTCGTAAGAGACAAACAAAAAAACCAAAATTCTTTTTTTTTGACATGGGTGTGAAACGAGCCTTCGAGGGAATCCTTCAGATCCCGATGGTTCCGGGCTCTTCCCCCTATGGCCAGGCGTTTGAACACTTTTTTATCCTTGAGTGCATTCGAATGAACGACTATCTCGAGAAGGATTTTCGTTTTGCATATCTTAGAACTAAGGATGATCTCGAGATCGATCTTATCATCGAGCGGCCTGGGCAGAAAACGCTGTTGGTGGAGATCAAGTCCGGCACAGTGGATGACGTAGAGGCTGATAAAATGATGGCGATTTCCAAGGATTTTGGAAAAAATGCGGAAATTTTATTTGCAAGCGGTGAAAAACACCCAAGAAAAAAAACGCATGCTGAGATCTTGCCATGGATGAGCGCTCTTGAGAAAATTTTTGGTGGCTGAGGGCAGGATCGAACTGCCGACCTGCGGGTTATGAAGTCAAACCCAAAAACTTGTTAAGCTGCCAGTCCTTTCAGATTCATACACTTGCACGCTGAGAATCCTTTGTCCATAAGGGCAACCTTGCGGTTTTGGACGCCCCTTGCAGGGAGTCTTAGATACAGATTAGATACGGCATGGAGGCCGCGTGGCGCAGAAGAGATTGAACAACAAAATGCCGTTAGCCAGCGACTTGCGATGGCTGGTTGCCGTCGCCTCAACGATGTTGGAGGAGCCAACGGCTTGCAATCGGAAGGCATTTGAATACGTGGGTCGGATGCTTGCGAAGGCATTGCCGAAGCTCAGACAGAGATTCACCGAGGAGCTTGAGCGTGAACTTCGGGAAGCCGAAGTTTTCGAGTTTACCAGGAAATTGGCCGCCCTCTACCGAGATCCCACGACGAAGCCATCGGCCATTATTCGGATGATCCGCCAGTCACCTGAGCCGTTGCAGACTCTATTCGACCCAGATATGCCCG
>JAHFAC010000251.1 GCA_023250755.1 Bacteriovoracaceae bacterium
TCAAGAATCTGTTTTCGATGGAGGAGTACCAACGTCGGAGTTTTTCTCTTTCCGATTACGGCGCAGGCCATTACGGTCTTGCCGGCGGCGGGAGGCGCCATGAGAACTCCCACTTCATGAGCACAAATATTTGAAACGGCCTTTTTTTGCTCGGGGAGAAGTTCTCCATGGAAGGAGACCCGAATGCTCTTGTGGTGTGGCCTCTCATCCCGAATAGCCACTGAACTGCCGGCAAGATTACAGATATCAAGACACTGGTCCAAGACACCACGTGGTAAGAGGAGAAATTCTCCCTCGAGCTCGCCACAAAAAATAAAACGAGGAGTTTTCCAGGTGGAAAAGCGCATTCTCTCCTTTTCAAAGAAAATCGGATTTGCAAAAGTCGCAGTTCGTTTAAATGCAGCGATTAGGCTTTGCGGCAATCCCGTTAACATGACCTTGAGTTGGGCACCAACCGTGAAATCAATTTGCCCAGTAAACGAACCGGCTTTTACCTTTCTTCTTCCGGAGTCCAAAACGCGCTCGGCCAGAGCGATTTTGGAGTCCTCGTACCGTATTAGGGCCATTCGTTGCTCTTTAGTGATCATTTTTTCAAGAATGCTGCGAAGTTCAATTAAGGAAAGGCAACGAGCGTTTGCAAGAACCGCCCATTGATCAGTTACTACCGCGAGCGTTTCATTCACGAACAAACTGTTTCCGTTTTCCCGTGGCTTCCTTTGAAGGGGTAAAGCGATTAGATTCCCAAATCCACCTTTTGGCAGAAAATCCTGGTTGGGAAAAAACCGGTCGTAACTTTCTAACGTCAATGTCTTGATCGAGGCACTGGCTCTCGAAACAATTACCGTACCCAGTTGTCTCGCGAGATGGGCAGGAACCGGTTCCGCGAAAAAAATCCACGCATGCGCCCCATTTCCGGAACGAGACCGCTCTATCTCAACGGTTATCCCGATTTCCTTTGCTGCCATTTTATATGCAAGGGCATCCTCTTCCCAGCCTTTACCGTCAAAATCGCTCGCCAAGAATGTGCAGGTGTCATCCTCGCGAATTGCATAAGTGCCTATCGTTTCCCTTCCCTCCAGGTGTCGTCTAACCGCATTTGAATCCAGGGGTGAAAACGCCTGGTTCGGACAATCGGAACATTTGATCTTTGGCTTATCGCAAATTCCTTCGACCCACTCATTGTTGCATGCAGGAGCGTATCCTTTTGTTCCTTTGCGGTGGTTCTCCCAAAGTTTTGGATAGATGGATTCCCGAGCACGGAAGAGTTTTAAGAAGAGGTTAACTTTTTCATCCGGTGTAACTGGAATTTTTTCGCCGGCCGGTTTTCCGAGCGGTTCTAGGGACGTAATTGTTAGCTGATCATCCTCCTGCAGGAGGGCAAGTTCTGCCAAGAGTCGCTGGCGTTCCGACTGTCGTCATCTGCGTGGGAATTCTACCCTCTAAACTGTCATCGGCCGGGTGGGACGGAACGGTCGCTCTCTCGTTTAACCACCGCCGAATCGCTACCGCCGACCACACACCTTCCACCAACCCAAAAGGCCACGCTCCTTGTAGGAATCCATAGGCTGATCCCAGGATGCAGGCCCCGGCGAAGCCCAATATGAACCACGTGCTTCTCTTTTCAAGCGCGTAGCAAACTAACATCATCGTTACGGCGAAGAATCCAAAAATCGACAGCGCGTTCATTCGCTATTCGATTAATGCGGTGACGGAGATTCTCAGCGCCTTTGCGATCTTTCGGACCACCGCGAGTCCGCAAGGGCGCTCTCCCTTTTCGATGGAGCAGAGACTCCCCTTGGTCATGTCCGCCTTGGACGCTACCGCCTCAAGGGTGAGACCGGCGGTCTTCCGTAAAGTCCTGATTCTTTCTCCGACCGGCATCTTAGGATCGTATGGTTTCAGGTCCTCCACCGCCCTTTGGGAACGTTCCAAGATCGAGGCTTCAAACTCGCTGATCCCGGATGGCCCTACAACTAAGTGAAGGCTGTTTCCCTTCCCCCGGACCTTTACCTGTATTTCAGTGCCAGGTTTTAAATCGATATGCGCCTGTTTCAAGGCGTTTTCAAAAAGGCGGCCCGGTTTCATTATTGATAGCTCCAGCTTATCCCTATTATGGTACTCATTTTTGAGAACTAAGTCAATTACTAACGTTATGAGTCGGGCCGTGAAATTTCTACTTCGTGCATCCCCGCAGGCCAAGAGACCTTCTACACGAAAAAAGCAGATGCACAATTGAAGGACTTCAATGAATGGTCCTCCAAGAAAACAGATCTCAAACGCCTGAGAAAGCACCTTGGCTGATAAGAAGAAATCTCACTCTACCCAGAGTGAACTTGTTCAGTGCGATCTTGAGTTTCCGCCTTTTCAAACTGAACTGAAAGAGCATCGACTTCGACCGATGGCCACCTTCCGCTCGTTCCTTCAGTGATGGGGAGAGTAAACAGCAAAAATGTTAAGTCGTCGTGACTTGTGCTGTCGGTTACCGAAAGTATTCCCCCCCAGTTAACCAGAAGGATTCCACCCCGAGTTCCCGGGGCGTGAGCGGCGTCAATTTGCCTTTTCCTCCGAATTTTGTCCAGTACCTGTCTTAGGTTTTTGTCTTTGCCTGTAGGATTCCCCTTCGATTACGAGATCGTATGAGTTGCTGGTGAAGCGGTCAATGGCACTCTGAGCCCGCATTGGATCGGCAAAGGTTGCGAGCCATTCATCGGGACCGCGGTTTGAGGTGACGATGATGGATCCTGACCGGTGACGCTCAATGAGGAGATCGTAGCAGTCACGGCTCTCGATGGTGTCCATGGAGTCTATTGCAAAATCATCGACGATAAGCAGGTCCACGGCCAGTAGGCGCCGCAGTTCCACCTCGTAGGAGTTATCGAGGCGAGCGTGTTTGAGTTCCTTCAGCATCTTGTCACCCCGGAGGCAAAGGACCGAGTGTCCGCGACGGCAAGCGATGTGTCCGAGGGCATGTGCCAGAAAAGTTTTTCCGACACCGACGGGACCGACGATTGCGACATGAGCGTGGGATTCCAGAAAACGCAGGGATGAGAGTTCGCCCAGTAGACTCTTGTCGAAGCGTACGGCAGCAGTTTCGTCCCAAAGCTCCAGCATCATCGTGGGGTCGAGATGCCCTCGCTGTGCCCGGACTATGGTGGACTGGCTGTCTCTCCTCGATGCCTCGTCGGAGAGGATGAGCAGCATAAAGTCCTGGTAAGGCATCTTCTGACTTTTTGCCAGAGAGAGCCGCTCAGGGAGTGTGTCGAGCATTTTAGAGAGTTTTAATCTCTTCAGAGCGACTTTGAGCTCCGAGGAGAGAGTGGTTTGAGTTTGGGTCATGGGTTTTCTCCTATTTTGTCGGCGAGAGATTTCTCTTCGCCGGGTTGATTAAAAATCGGGAGTTGGTATTGCAGTGGGGCGCGCAGGTATCTTGGCTTTGGGAGAGATTGCTGTTTCTCCCGAAGCGGTTCGAGCTTCGCATCGGACTCCACCATTCGCTCTAGGCGATAGACATTGTACATTTGGTATTTGAGTGCCTGCTCACAGCAAGGTTCCACGCGTTTCTCGCCAAAGCGTTTCACAAGACCTGTGAGAGTGTAAATCTGGCGCATCCTGGTCCAGGGAGCTGGCCCCTCGAGTAGCTTCTCGGCAAAGTGACCGATGTTTACCCCGTGGACCTTCGCCTGATTCACAAAGAAGGCGACGTCTCTGCGGGCAACAGCACTCTTTTCAGGTGGAAAGTCAGATTCGATGGTAGATCTTCCTCCCGGTGGTTTCCTGGGGTGTGTTCTCACAACGGCGCCATTGTCGTAGAAGTGCACAAGCTGGCTGTCAGCTCGGGCCCGAAGTTTTTTCCAAAGAAATTTCCTGGGGAGCGAGTAGAGGGCTTTTGCGACCTGGGCGTATTGATCTCTCGCCACTATCGGGTCACACCAGATGGGCACATCGTAGCGATCTGTAGGCAGAGGCTTTAGAGCTGGTTTTT
>JAHFAC010000252.1 GCA_023250755.1 Bacteriovoracaceae bacterium
AGCATCAGTCTGGACTTGAGATTGGTTTTTTACTTTGAATACGAGGGGAGTGGGCATTCCCTCGCTTAGCTCAGGCTCTTTTGCAAATCTCAAATCAGCAATGAACTTGGCTGTGAGATTGAAGATTTGCTCGCCAACATTTCGACCTTGATAAAAAACGGTCACTCGAAATGCGTTTGCTTGATTCACTGCAGACTCAGTGAGGCGAAAGTCGAGCAAGTCGTGAATGGTGGTTTGACTTTTTCTTCGAAGATCCCGATTGAGCGTGGCTTCGGCCTCAGAAATGACAGCAGAGTTCGCATTGAACGCTTGGATTTGAACCCGAATGTCTCGTCCCGTCAGCCCCATTGCCGCGAAATTGCGAAGCTGAACCACCACGTGGAGCGGCTCTCCCGGTTCATAGAGGCCATTGGGGATCGATTCGGCAATGGCTGCAGAGAGGAGGCGGACAGGGCGTAACTCAAAGTCCTGCGCTTCATCTGCGCGACCGCGCTGATATTCTTGCTCAGCATACTTGGGATACATCTCGTCAAATTTTTGCTTTCGCGCGCGTTCAAACGCTTCGTTATAAATATCTTTGTAACGTTCGGCGTAAGCCCGAGCCCTGGCGGCTTCGAAGTGATTCTGGTAAGCGACTGGGTAAGTGTCGCGGTAAGCTCGATCCGAAGCGCTTCTGAAATTCTGGTCATACGCAGGGCGATAGGCATCATTGTATGCGGGTTGATAGGCATGGGTGTAGCCTTGGCGCTTTCCCTCTGAATAGCCACGCTCATAATCCTGGCGGTAGTCCTGTTTTTTTGCGTCAGAGCAGCCTCGATCCCAGTACTGGCGATAAGCCGAATTATATGCGGAGTCGTAGGCAGAGCCATAAGAGCCACTGAAGCCGTTTTGATACCCCTCGCGATAGCCGTCTTGGTAGGCTTGGTTTTCAGATGGATCGGGGTATTGCCTTCTCGGATTATAGTAACGGTGGTCGGGAGTGGCAGAGTGACCGTGGGTTAAAGCGTGTTCTAGAAGGGGAAGAGAATTGGATGTAAGAATCTGCGAAATGGGTTTTTGTGAAAAATCATCTTGGAATTCGATGGACTCAGCAAAACGCTCGTCTCGGTAGGTTTTTTTCCCGCGGGGATAATCGACGGCTAACGCTCTTTCTCGGGCCTCGCGATCTCCAGCCACCAGTCCATCTGCAAAACCACGTGCTGCGGCGTCTGACTGATTGGCTTCTTCAATCCCCTTTGCGGTGCCTGGAGGTGTGGCGTCTCGGTCTGCGTCTCGGTCCGCACGAGTTTGGCCATCTCGAGTTCCATCTCGCGCGCCTTCTCGCTCCCCATCGATTCGTCCTTGATTATGGCCCTCAGACGCGCCTTCGTATTCGCCTTGAGTGTAGCCTTCGCGCAGTCCACGATCATACTGGCGTTGTCTTTCTTCTCTCTCACATTGGCTGTACCCAGCGCGGTAGCCTTCTTGTTTTCCTTCTCTTGCCCCTTCATCGGGGCCACGGACTTGTCCTTCTCTCGAGCCATCAGGATAGCCATCTGAGTTGCCTTCTTGCCGTGCTGCTGAGGGGTTGGGTGGATTTTGTGCAAAACTGGGTGAGAGATGGATCATCCCGGTGAGTACCAGTGCGATCGAAAAGTGAATCTGCCGATAGTAACTTTGACGATGGATCATATTCCCCCAGCCTCCCCTTAAAACTCGATGAGTTCGAGCTTGTGAAAGCAAATGAAATGCCAGCGGTTACGTTAGGTCGGCCGCTGCCCAGAGTCAATCCCGAAAAGCCCGAAAATCACAGGGGGATAGCGATTTCAAGGTTTTTAAAAAAGGCCGAGGAATAAAAGAGGGAACTGGTTTTGGAAATAAAAAGAGCCAATTTGGCTCTGAATTCCGTGAAAAAAAGTCACGCAGAGGAATAAATCGGTTATAAATGCCCCTATGAGTGAAAGCAGAAATTTTATTCAGGATATCATTGAAGAAGATCTCGGGGACGAAGACCTCAAGAGCGGGGCTTATACAAAAAAAATGGCCACGCGTTTTCCGCCTGAACCCAACGGATATCTCCATATTGGGCATGCGAAATCAATCTGTCTCAACTTCGGGCTTGCGAAGAAGTATCAGGGAACCTGTAATCTCCGATTCGATGACACGAATCCGATCAAAGAAGATGTCGAATACGTTGAGTCCATCAAAGAAGATGTCCGCTGGTTGGGGTTTGATTGGGAGGATCGCCTATTTCACGCGTCTGATTATTTTGAGCGACTTTATCAGTACGCAGTCGAGCTGATCAAAAACGAAAAGGCCTTTGTTTGCAGTTTGAGCGCAGAAGACGTCAGAAAACAGCGCGGAACTTTGACTGAGCCAGGTCGAGAGAGCCCAGATCGGAGACGCCCGGTTCAGGAGAATTTGGATTTGTTCCAAAGGATGCGCGCAGGCGAGTTTGCAGATGGCGCCTATACGCTTCGGGCTAAGATTGATATGGCGTCTCCTAACATTAATTTAAGGGACCCAGCGATTTATCGGATCCGCAAGTTCCATCATCAACGAACGGGTGACCAATGGTGCATTTATCCGATGTATGACTATGCTCATGGATTATCCGACGCCATCGAGGGGATTACTCATTCGATTTGTACGCTCGAATTTGAGGATCACCGCCCTCTTTATGATTGGTTTCTGAGAGAGTTGAAAATCTCAAATCCACCCAAGCAAATCGAGTTTGCCCGGTTGAACCTGAATTACACGCTCATGAGTAAGCGTAAGCTTTTAGAGTTGGTAGAAGGAGGGCATGTTCAGGGCTGGAATGATCCCAGAATGCCCACTCTATCGGGACTCCGAAGGCGTGGATTTACGCCTGAGGCCATCCGGGATTTTTGTGAGCGCATTGGAGTGACTAAAAAGGACAGCTGCATTGAGTATGGAATGCTTGAAACCTGTCTCAGAGAAGATTTGGATAAGAGATGTCCTCGGGTGCTTTGTGTTTTGCGTCCTCTGAAAGTGGTGATTGAGAATTATCCCGAAGGTCAAGAAGAGTTCGATGCACCCTATCACCCGAGTGATCCCTCTAACGCACTAGGCATGGGATCCAGAAAACTTCCTTTCTCGCGTGAGCTTTATATTGAGAGAGATGATTTCATGGAAAATCCGCCGAAACAATTCTTTCGCCTGGCGCCCGGTCGCGAAGTGAGATTGAGGTACGCGTATTTCATTCAATGTAGAGAGGTTGTGAGGGATTCAAAAACGGGTGAAGTAATTGAGCTGCGTTGCACTTATGATCCAGCGACTCGGGGCGGAAATGCCCCGGACGGACGAAAGGTCAAGGGTACGATTCACTGGGTTTCGGCGAGGCATTCTCTCTCTGCGGAGGTTCGTTTATATGATCGGCTATTCAATAGGCCCGATCCCGCTGACGAAAAAGAGGGGCCAGATTATAAAGCCCACCTGAACCCTCAATCGCTCGAGATTTTATCTTCTTGTCAAATTGAGCCGAGTCTCGCGCGTGCAGTGCCGGGGAGTCGTTATCAGTTTGAGAGACAGGGATATTTTTGCGTGGATTCTCAGGATTCCACGCCTACAAAGCTCGTGTTTAACCGGACCGTGACCTTGCGCGATTCTTGGGCAAAAATCTCAGCGGCCCTTTGACTGAAGTAAGAAGATAAGGTATTTGGTTTTTACAATTTGCCCGGTGGGGGATCGTCCAATGGTAGGACTGCAGACTCTGACTCTGCCTATCTAGGTTCGAATCCTAGTCCCCCAGCCAAAATTCAAAATCAGGCTTTTTCGATACCGACGGGTTCTTCTCGCTTCGTAGTGGGTATTTTCAAAAAACAAATCAAGAACAAGCATGTAGAAGCTGGATGCGATAGTTTTCCGTGTTTCTATGGTTCTTCGGTTCTTCGGTTCTTCTCGCTTCGTAGTGGGTATTTTCAAAAAACAAATCAAGAACAAGCATGTAGAAGCTGGATGCGA
>JAHFAC010000253.1 GCA_023250755.1 Bacteriovoracaceae bacterium
TCAAAAAAGCGAGCTGTAAAAAAGGCTCGGGCAACTCACAACCAATCGCGTGGCTGGCCTCACGTAAATGAGAAAGTTTGGCTTCAATCATTTTGGGTGATTCTTGAGACATCAACCCCCCAAACGGAAGGGCAAGCTCTGCAAGGATTTTTCCCTTTTGAACCACACAAAATCCCCCACCCAGCTCAATTAAGTGAGCCAGGGCAACTCGCATATCAGCACTTCCGCCCAAAACAGGTCCCACAACAATCAGGTTGTGGCTGTCGTGTCCTACACTTGAAGCAATCGCCCCAGAAAATTTTTCTCCAAAGCCAAATACATAACCATTTGCCGGTTTAGAGCCTTTTCCATAGCGCTCTAGCACCGAAAGTCGAGCCACTCCGTTTGTATCATGAGGCAAAGTAAGGTGGTCGGTAAGGATTTTTCCATGTTTGACACCAATCACGTGAACTAAGCCCATTGGGCCCTCAAGGTCACTTGCCTCTGGGGTTTTAGTTCGAATGGTATTTCCCCCCGGAAAAGCCCGCGCACCGGATTGAATACCTGCTTTTGCCACCCCCCCCTCTGAAACTAACTCTCCTGTTTTTACAACATCCCGGATAGCAACTGTTTTTAAATCCTCCAGCAAAACTAAATCTGCAGAATATCCAGGGGCGATGGCACCCCTTCCTCTCAGACCGTAATGCTGTGCGACCGACCACGAAGCGCTGCGAAGCGCAATCTCAGAAGGCACACCCAATTGAATTGCAGACCTCACCAAATGATCAATGTGTCCCTCTTTGGCAATATCCAAGGGATTTCGATCATCCGTACAAAACCCGATGCTCGTCGATGTTGCCATATTCAAAAGAGGGGCAAGCGCGTGAAGATCCTTGGCGACACTTCCCTCACGAATCCAGATCGAAATCCCCTTAGACAACTTTTCTCTCGCCTCTTCAAAACGAGAAGATTCATGACAAGAAGAAATCCCCACCGCGGCATAAGCAGATAGGTCTTTGCCTGTGAGCAGTGGGCAGTGCCCGTCAATGGGTCCTTTTGAAAACCCGAGTACTTTGTCTAAAACTTTTGGGTCCCCTGCGAGTACCCCAGGAACATTCATCATTTCAGCTAACCCAAGCGCTTGGGCGTGTTTTGAAAACGGAAGTAAATCCGACGCCAGGAGTTCTCCTCCTCCATTGGTTTCAAGATGTGTTGCTGGAACGCAAGAGCTCAACATCACGCGTAAATCAAGAGTGGTCATTTCAGCCGCGCGAAGAAAATATTTCAGCCCGTCAACTCCCAAGACGTTAGTGATCTCATGCGGATCGCAAACAGCTGTCGTCGTTCCTCGCGGCAAAACAGCTTTTTCGAAATTCCAGGGATCCATTAAGGAGCTTTCAACATGAACGTGAGCATCAATGAAGCCGGGCACCACCGTACAGCCCTCTGCAGAAATCTCGCGCACGGCTCTCAATCCGGGCTCTACTCCAACAATTACCCCATCAATAATTCCAAGACTTCCTTGTCTCCACTCACAAGAAAAAACATCTAAATAAACAATATTCTGAATCAGGAGATCACAGGGAATAACACCCCGTGCAGCCTGAATCCGCCGTTGAAGAATCTCTCGAGTTAACTCCACGGACATTATGACCTGCTAGGCGCGGATTTTTGAATGTATTCGACCACAGCCTTAAGAGAAGCCCCCGGCGTAAAGACCATGTGAACACCCAGCTTTATCAAGCTTTGCGTATCTTCGTCCGGGATAATCCCACCCACAATAAAAAGCACATCCGTTAAGCCGGCTTTTTTTACACCCTTGATGATTTCAGGAACCAAAACATTATGGGCACCGGACAAAATACTTAGCCCCACTACATGAACATCCTCTTCGACGGCGGCATTGACCACCATTTCGGGCGTTTGGTGAAGACCCGTGTAAATCACCTCAAACCCAGCGTCCCTGAGGGCGCGAGCAATGACCTTGGCCCCACGATCGTGACCATCCAGCCCTGGTTTTGCGACAAGAACCCTGATTTTTTCTGCTGCTTTTTTCTCTTTCTTGGCTACCATCTTAGAAACTCCCCGCCTCCCGGTAAACTCCATACACTTGTCGTAGAGTATCACAGACTTCTTGCAAAGTAGCGTAGGCCTTCACTGCCCCCAGGATAGGTCCGCAAAGATTTTCGCCCGCCTGTGCAGCCTCTTTTACGCGGCGAAGCCCCTCTTCGTGCGCTTTTTTGGGGCGCTTTAGTCTGAGCTCTCGAAGGGATTCTGCCTGTCGCTTTTCGACTGCTCGATCAATATAAAGGGTTTCAAGCGTCCTCTTTGACTCCTCCATCTCATATTTATTGATTCCAACCATCACCTTGTCACATACCTCGAGTTGCCGTTGATAATGATAGGCGCTGTTCGCGATTTCAGACTGAGGGAAACCCCTTTCGATCGCCTTAATCATTCCGCCCATTTCATCAATCCGTCGGATATAGTCCATTGCTTCGCGCTCTACCCGGTTTGTCAACGCCTCGACAAAATAAGAACCACCCAGGGGATCCGCCACATTGGCTACACCGCTTTCTTCTGCAATGACCTGCTGAGTCCGAAGGGCAATCATCACCGCATCATCCGTCGGAAGCGCCAGGGTCTCGTCCATACTGTTGGTATGGAGTGAGTTGGTTCCTCCCAAAATTCCTGCAAGCGCTTGTATGGCCACACGAACTATATTGTTATAGGGCTGCTGTGCTGTGAGGGAAACTCCCGCCGTCTGGGCGTGCGTCCTTAGCATCCATGATTTTGGATTCTCCGCTTTGTAGCGATCCCTCATCAGCCGTGCCCAAATTCGCCTGGCCGCGCGAAATTTTGCAATTTCTTCAAAAAAATCATTGTGCACATCAAAAAAGAAAGAAAGTCGAGGGGCAAAATCATCGATTTTCATTCCTCGCGCCAAACACTCATCGACATAAGCTAACCCATCCGCGAGCGTGAAGGCGAGTTCCTGCACAGCCGTCGCCCCAGCCTCTCGAATGTGATAACCACTCACGCTGACAGTATTCCAATTGGGATAGAATCGTGCGCCATATTCAATTGTATCAATGACTAGCTTAACTGCGGGCTGAATCGGGAAGAGCCATTCTTTTTGTGCAATATACTCTTTTAAAATATCATTTTGGAGAGTGCCACGAACCTGCTCTTTTGAAACCCCTTGTTGTTCGGCTACGGCAAAATACATCGCCATAATCACAATTGCGGGACCATTAATGGTCATCGAGGTCGTAACTTCGCCTAATGGGATCCCGCTAAAAAGACGCTCCATATCCTCAAGGCTCGACACGGCAACACCGCATTTACCTACTTCACCTTGAGCAAGAGGGCTGTCAGCATCGTAACCCATCAGTGTGGGCATATCAAAAGCAGTTGAAAGGCCCATTTGTCCACGCGAAAGAAGTAATTTGAATCGCTGATTCGTCTCCTCCGCGCTGGCAAAACCGGCGAACTGCCGCATTGTCCAGAGTTTACCGCGATACATGTTTCTCTGTACGCCGCGTGTGAATGGATATTCACCTGGGAAACCCAGATCTCGAAGGTAATCAATTCCCTCTTCGGCAAGGTCGAGCGGTGTTGATAAGAGCGGAACGTCCATATCACTGAGAGTGGTAAATCGTGCCGGGCGAGGCGGGGCTTTTTTTTCTGCCTCTTTCAGCCTTCTTTCCCACTCTTCTTTTCTTTGCTTGATTTTTTCAAGTTCCTGATTCGACATTCTTATAAACCCAGCTCGTGTGCGGCAATAACAACTCTCTGAATTTCAGAGGTCCCTTCGTAAATTTCTGTAATTTTTGCATCTCTAAAGTTCCTCTCCACTACATATTCTTTTGTGTATCCATAGCCCCCATGAACCTGAATGGCCTTGGTCGTAATCCACATTGCCGCCTCCGAGGCGGCCAGCTTTGCCATGGCAGCG
>JAHFAC010000254.1:0-1275 GCA_023250755.1 Bacteriovoracaceae bacterium
CCCAAGCCAGCTGAGCTCAGGATAAACCAACCGCACAAAGAGGAGCGTCAGCAGAAGAGCACCGGTTCCGAGCCAAAGCATCAGGCTTTTTTTAGTGTCGTTTTTGTGGCTCTGGCTATCTTTTGAAAGGTTTTTATTTTGCTTGGTCATAGTGGATTACCTCCAGCGGTACGAGTCCAGCACCCGATGGGTCAGGAAAAGTCCGACAAAAATAAATGATAAGTAATAGAAAATATCCGTAGTATTGAGCAGTCCTTGACTGAAATTTGAAAAATGACTGATCAGCGATAAGTAGGTGAGGATATCACTCCAAACGGGTCCAGCGGACTGGGTTGCCCAACTGACGAGCCAAAAGAAGAGGCCGGCAGCAAAAGTGAGTGCTCCCGCCACGATTTGATTTTCAGTCATCGACGAAAACAAAATTCCAATCGAGAGATAACAACCGGCCAGTAAGAAGGTCCCTGCATAACTTGCGACGATGGGACCGAGATCGGGGTTTCCGGTTATAAAAAGGACAACTGGATAAATGGTGGTGAGCGCCAACATAATCGTCACTAGGAGCAATGAAGAGAGGAACTTGCCCAAGATGATCTCAGAAAGCTTCACAGGTGAAGTCATGAGCAGCTCGAGCGTGTGGATTTTTCGCTCTTCTGCAAAAAGGCGCATGGTAATGAACGGAACCATGAACAAAAAGATGACGTTCATATTGCCGTAGAGAGGCCGGATGATTCCGTCAGTAATACTCATTCCTTTTCCCATATTGTATTGCTGGTACTGCATGTTCTGCATATTGAAATGCGAAAGGTTAAAAAAGAACATCCACCCCATAATGGCCATAAAACCCGCTATTACGATGTAAGCAATCGGAGAGGTGAAGTAACTCCGAAAATCTCGTGCTGCGATTGTCCAAGTATTTTTCATTTGATTGACCTCACGGATTTAATTCACTGGATTTGAGCCCTGCATTGCCAGAAGTGCTCTGGGCCTGGTGACTTTGAGATTTTCCGTCTCCTCCGGGCGAGTCGCTTTCACCCGTGCTCCCTTCATCTGTAGTGAGTTGGAGGAAGATTTCCTCAAGGCTGACGCGTTCAGCACTGAATTCAAGCAAGCCCATGTTTTTCTGGACGGCGGTTTCGGTAATCCGATCACGGAGTTCATGAGTTCCGGGTTGGATTTCTACAACAAACTTGGTGCCATTGACAGAGACCCCACTGACACCCGGAATTTTTCGGATCGCCTCGGCCCCTTCTTGGGATGGGCGCTTTACGATCATCG
>JAHFAC010000254.1:1285-3914 GCA_023250755.1 Bacteriovoracaceae bacterium
AAATCAGGCCCTTATTCAGTCTTAGGGTCAATTCATCAAGGGTGTTCTCAGCCACGATTCTGCCCCGGTTAATAATGATAATTCGCTGACAGGTGGCGGTTACTTCAGGGAGGATGTGTGAACTTAGGATGACGGTATGATCCCCAGCTAGACTCTTGATGAGTTCTCGAATTTCAATGATTTGCTTGGGATCTAAACCGACCGTGGGTTCGTCCAAGATCAGAATGTCGGGATTGTGAACTAGCGCCTGAGCTAACCCAACGCGTTGGCGGTAGCCTTTAGAGAGATTTCCGATCAATCTTCGGCGGACATCACCTAGACCTGTTTTTTCAATGACGGTCTGGATTGAACGAGAGAGTGAAGTTTTGGGCACTTGGTGGAGCCTGGCTGCAAATTCGAGATAGTCGTGAACCAGCATTTCTTGGTAGACGGGGGGTGTTTCTGGCAGGTATCCCACTCGTCTTTTGACTTCGATCGAATTTGTAAATACGTCAAACCCGGCGACCTCGGCAGAACCACTGGTGGCGGGCATGAATCCGGTCAGGATTTTCATGGTGGTACTTTTTCCAGCGCCATTTGGGCCTAAAAAACCGATGATCTCTCCTTTTTGGACTTCGAAACAAAGATCGTCGATGGCGGGCCGGGTACCGTACATCTTAGTCAGGTTGAGAGCCTTAATCATACGTAGATTGACCTCGCTTCCAAAGAAACTCTAAAGAAACTGATGCTTCTCAATAACTTCCGGCAAGATTATATGGAAGCATTTTTTTAGTTGTCAAGAGTGAGAAGGGTTGGGGACCTGCTGGGTAGGGAGATTTTCAGGTAGAAAATGACGCGAAGAATTATTAATTGGGCAAACCCTTAGTAGGGAAAAGGGAGTTATTTATAAAGAATGAGGAGATCAGAGATTGTGGGTCCGAGGAGGTTCACGATCGCTTTGCCTTCAGCGCTTCCAATGAAAGTTTACCGAATGCTTTTTGAACCTTCATTTGTTCGCGATGAGCTCGTTCTTGGCGACGGACTTCTTTAGGAAAAGATTCCATTGCTTTCTTAATTCTCAGAAGCTTTGCCCTGCTTTCTTTTTCTGTCATAGAAATTTTCCCTTCAAAAAGTGGGCAGTGAATCGGTGCTGGTCATTCAAGGAGAGTTTTTCAAAGCCAGTCTTATTTTGCAGGGACCTGGGTTTCTGTTTTGAGTTGTCAAAGATGTACCAATCCGAGCAGAGGGGGCGGTAGAGATTCCAGAAATTGCTGAAGCAGCGTGGGTGACGGCGATAGACAGCATCCGTCGGAATCGGATGGCCACCCAGTAGGACGCGCTTCTTGATGCGTTGAAGATTTTTTTTGATTGAGTCGAGATAGAGAAAATAGACAGTGACTTGGTAGCCTTGGTCGATCGCTCCCTTTAGAAGCGCAAGCCAGGTTCTGCCTGAAAGGGTAGATTCAAAACAAAAGCTCTCGTCAAGAGCGATCCTGGCCTTGATCTCAGTGATTAAGAGGCGTCCGGCATGAAAAGAGGCTTTTTCAAAATCACGAGGCGCGATCCCCGAGGCGATGAGGTCCGGATTTAAGTAGACTGTTCGAGTTCGGTTCCTAAGAAGATACACATTTGCAAAAGTGGTTTTACCGCTCCCGTTAGGTCCAGCGACGATCTCAATAGTCTTTGATTTCGAATGGCTGATTTGAGCCCCCTGCCCCCTGAAGTCTACGCGCTTTCGGCCTTGCCTGCCATCGGATCAGACTTTGAGGAGTCCGACTCGTCGGACATGACGATCACGGGACGTTCACCTTTGAGAATGACGTTCTCAGTGATCACGCATTTTTTGACGTTTGGCTTCGCCGGCAGTTCGTACATGACTTCAAGCATTGATTGCTCGAGAATCGCTCTCAGTCCGCGTGCACCGGTATTGCGCTTCAAGGCCTCTTTAGCAACGGCGGCGATTGAAGTGCCTTCGAACTCGAGTGAGATGCCATCGTACTCAAAGAGCTTTGTGTATTGCTTGGTAAGAGCATTTCTGGGGCGAGTGAGGATTTCGATTAACGCTTTTTCGTCCAGCTCCTCGAGTGTCGCGACCACAGGCAATCGGCCGATGAACTCAGGGATCAATCCAAATTTGATCAGATCCTCGGGTTCGACTTGGGATAGGAGCTTGGAGACATTCTCTTGGGCACGTGAACTGATATCGGCATGTAAACCGAGGCTGCGCTTGCCTTTGCGCATCGAGACGATTTTATCGAGCCCGACAAAAGCCCCGCCGCAGATAAAAAGGATGTTTGAAGTGTCGACTTGGACAAACTCTTGTTGCGGATGTTTTCGCCCTCCCTTAGGGGGGACATTGGCCATCGTTCCCTCGATGATTTTGAGCAACGCCTGTTGGACGCCCTCACCGCTGACATCGCGGGTGATCGACGGATTCTCGCTTTTTCGCGAGATTTTATCGACTTCGTCAATATAGACGATGCCGCGCTGGGCTCGTTCTACATTGTTGTCACAATTCTGGAGGAGATTGAGGATGATGTTCTCGACGTCTTCGCCCACGTAACCTGCTTCGGTGAGGGTGGTGGCGTCAGCCATGGCAAACGGGACGTTCAGAAGCTTGGCGAGGGTTTGCGCGAGGAGGGTTTTTCCG
>JAHFAC010000255.1 GCA_023250755.1 Bacteriovoracaceae bacterium
CAAAGGCAACAAAGGTGAAACCTCCTCCTGGTCAGCATGAGTGAGTATCCATGAGGTCAAGCGGGGCGTCCAAAAAGCCAGAAATCCTCCACGAACAGAAACCGAATGTGAACTGCCCCTCGAGCGAAATCTCACCCCCTCGGGTGTCATCTCAAGCGCTGATACAGCAACATGGATTCTCTCGGGACCAAGGCGCTCTCGTATAAATTCCAGAAGACCATTACGATATCTTGAAACATCGACATCGCTTGTTTTTGGGACGAGGATTCCTCTCAGATCCTCAAAGGGAGCTTTAGTTGAAAATCCAGGAAAACGGCTCCGTACCAGTGCACCTCCCAAAATACGCGGATTCAATCCAGCATCTGAAGCCTCAACATACATGGCCTCCAACAAATCCCATGGCGAGTTACGAGGATTGAGACCCATATCGCGCCCACTGTTCAACCAAAGTCGTTCTCGATTTCGAACATGAGGGGCGAGAGGGTCATGATACCCCTTACGAGAGGGATCAGGCCAAAGCTCAATGGCACCCGGAAAATCAGGCCTCAGCTCCTCAAGACAACGCTCCGGTGACACGCCCAACAAACGCCCTGAAGTCAGAGTCTTTGGATGGAGCGGCCAGAGAGGGTCAAGAGATAACTCTGAGTCCTCCTGGAAAAAATCCCAGTCTGGATTGAGAATAAGAACCGATTTTCCTTCCGCGATTAAATGACTCGCGGCCAGGAGCGGGGCCACACCTGTCCCAAAAAGAGCGACATCACTGTCTACCGACATCTGCAAGAACCCCCATGACCCGTTTCAGTGCGGTCTGGAGTTGGGCGCGCTTGTACTCACTATGGGCACTGCGGCCTTTTTCATTTTCTTCAAAACTCTTTTGATCCACGACCTGAACCTCGTAGGGATAAAAGAAACGCACCTCTCTTTGAATATATTTCATATCAATGCGCTCGATGAGCTTGAGTACATTTTCATTGTTGAGCGAACCTGCTCGCGTCTGATTTTTTAATTCTTTCAAATCACTATACATCGGATTTTTTAATTTAATAAGCTGACGGCATGTAAACTGAATCGCTCGGTAAAACTCGCTTGAATGAGGATTAGCACTGTCACCTTCAGAGACCGAGTAAGTCGCCTCCTCTAATGCTTTAACTAAACCGGGCTCAGCCAGCCCCTCTTGCTCCAAACGCATCAAAATTTTCTCGGCCCGGATTCGAAAAGACTCTAAATCAATCAAGGTGTTTCTTGATCGGCTCGGCTTGATATTGGGCGGCATCACGATCATTTTATCCTTGAGATACTTCATCGTCCTCAAAGTATCCAAACGAGTTTCGGTAACGAAGCGTAACCCGACTCGATCAAAAATATCCTCAGCAACGTTTTCTGGCTTGTGCAACAACTTGAGAAGCGTTGAATCTCGTGATTTCTTAGGTTTTGTTTCAAATGCGACTAAGTTCACGCGAAGTGGATCATCTGGCGCATCCCCCAGGTAAAGTCTCTCATCCACATCGCGATGAATCGCTCGGTAAAAGCGATCGAAAATTTGTTTTTGAATGTCAGTAAAATAACTCGTTCTGAGATCCTGATCGATATGGGCTACGGTATGCATTACTTTTAGTATGCTACATGCCCAATTTTTCAGGAGTAATCCTTGAGAATCCCCACTCTGTCCCTGCAAACGCTGACTTGCCATCAAAAGCAAATCACGAATATCGGTCAATTCCAAAATTTTACGTGGAATTTCGAGCTTCAAACCTTCTGGATTATCAGGCTGAAGGAAATATCTTCGAATAAAATTGAGAGATTCATGAAAATTCCCAAACGCCTCAGCCTTTTCGATAGGATGATCAAGATCATATCCATAACTCGAAATAAATCGCGTCGCCTCTTCGAAATCCGAAATCAAGAATCCCTGATTCGTATCGATCGAAGATTTTCCGCTTACAATGATATCCAGGACCTCCCACCGAAAGTCGTATTTCTTTCGGAGCAAGTCCGCATTCTTTCCAGCTGACATTTCGACATTGAGCTTAGTCGAAAAAATGGTTTGCTCACAAGTAAGATTCTCAAAGAACACTGACTCGTTGCGTCTTTTTATTTTTTTAAAGTATTTAAAGTACATGATAAGCCTGGGCTTATTATGCGCTTACCCTGGCTCCACTCGCGTCGTACCCTAAATTGGAGCCGACTTACTGATTTACGAACACGGAGCTCTGCTTTTATTTCGACTGCAGGAGGAGCCGGCCTTTTTCCTTGGGGACCGGGTACAATGGGGACATTAGTAGGAATTCCCATTGCGTATGGACTGTCTGGCATGAGTTGGCCCTTGCGCCTTCTCTTTTGGGGAGCTGTTACTCTTTTAGGAAGTTGGGCAGCGACCGTTTTTGATCGTCTCATGGAGACAAAAGACAATCAAAATATCGTCATCGATGAAGTGATCGGCTACGGAATTTCCGCATGGAGCGTAGGAACGGATCCTAAATCAATCATGACAGCCTTTCTCCTCTTTCGCCTTTTTGACATTTTAAAACTTCCACCAGTTCGCCAAGTGGACCGATGGTCCAGGAATAAAGCAGGCAAAGCTGGGAGCTGGTGGAATGGTTTTGGCGTCATAGCGGATGATATTTTAGCGGGGCTTCAAGCTCTAGCAGTGATCTTAGTTCTCCAATCAATGCACTGGTTATCATGAATCCGTCACAACGAACCGCTCCCCTAGTCGCTCGGCTGCTCTCACGTCAAAAGCTTCGCCTCGTTCTTGCTGAAAGCTGCACAGGAGGCATGATCGCTTCACTTCTCACAGAAATTCCTGGGATTTCTCGGCATTTTTGTGGCTCTGCAGTAGTGTACCGAGACCTCACAAAAATTTCTTGGCTGGGGGTAAAGAAAAAAACATTGGAAAAATTTGGTGCAGTCAGTTTAGAAGCTGCAACCGAAATGGCTCGAGGTATTTTAAGCAAGACTCCCGAAGCCCATATAGCAGTTGCCATCACAGGCTATTTAGGTCCTGACGCACCCAGTGGTGGACTTGGGCGCGTTATAATAGCAATTGCTCTCCGCAGCAAGAAAGAGATTTTCACTAAGGAAATCTGGGTTCTGCCAAAGTCGTCTGTTTTATTTAGGAAAAAAAATTTAAAGGGCCGGATTCTTCGAAACCAAAGGCAGATGCTTGCTTCTCAGGCAGTTTTGTCCATGGTACGGTCGTTGCTTAACAGAAGCGCCAAATCCAAAGACTTTAGAAAGTGAGAGAGTAATAAAATGGAAATGATGGAAAGAATAAATTCACAGGATCACACTCAAAAAAACAAGGCAATTGAACTCGCTGTTCAAGCAATTGAAAAACAGTTCGGCAAAGGGTCAATCATGCGCCTAGGAGAGAGCGAAACCCTCATCCCTCAGGATGTGGCCGCTGTACCCACAGGTTGCCTCAGTCTAGATATCGCACTTGGCATTGGCGGACTTCCGCGCGGGCGAATTGTCGAAATTTACGGGCCAGAAGCCTCCGGTAAAACCACGCTGACCCTGCATGCGATCGCAGAAGTCCAAAAACAAGGGGGAAATGCCGCATTTATCGATGCAGAGCATGCGCTCGACGTAGCGTACGCCAGAAAGCTCGGGGTAAAAACAGATGACCTTTTGATTTCACAACCCGATACTGGCGAACAGGCGCTTGAAATCGCAGACATGTTGGTCCGCTCAGGTGGGGTGGATCTGGTCGTCGTTGACTCCGTAGCTGCATTGGTTCCCCGCGCCGAAATCGAAGGAGAGATGGGCGACTCACACATGGGATTGCAAGCTCGTTTGATGAGCCAAGCGCTTCGTAAACTCACTGGATCCATTAACCGCAGCAAGACACTCGTCATCTTTATCAATTAAATCCGAATGAAGATCGGCGTGATGTTTGGTAACCCAGAAACCAC
>JAHFAC010000256.1 GCA_023250755.1 Bacteriovoracaceae bacterium
ATTGATTTTTATTTGAGCTTTACCGCGGCCCCCCCTCGGCTTAAATGGAATAAGCTTTTTGAAAAGGATCCTTTCTTTCTCAAAGTCTTTGGTACATCGCTCGTAATCACAGCTGTTACGGTCTTTGCGTTATTGAAAGCAAGCGTGCCACAAAATCTTGAAGCCGAGCAAGTTCCGGAGCGGATTGCGACCATTCTTTACCAGCCCGAAAAGTTTGTTCAAAAAACTAAAGTGGAAAAAATGCGAGAAGCAGATCTCGAAAAGACGCTACCCAAGACCGAACCAAAGCCAAAAGTTGAGAAGAAGGCTGAACCCAAGCCGAAAGAAACTGTTAAAGTTGAAATTAAGCCCAAGCTCAAGACACCTAAACCCGTTCCTAAGGAAATGAACGTGGCCAAAGAAACCAAACCTTTAGGAACAGGCCCAAAAGCGAAAGCCAAAGGGGCACAAGCTCAAAACGAAGCGAAAGAAGGTAAAGGCGCCCGTGCCAAAGGCAAAGAGGGAACGCGGGGGAGTCCAAAAGCAGCACCTGGAAAGGAACAGCAGAATCTGGCTAAGCGTCCATCACCTCAAGGGGGGCCTGGGCGTGGATCAGGAAACAGCCAGGTCCCAGATGAAGGCAACGTTGATTTTCTCAAAGGTGCGACCAGTAAAATTCAGGATATTTTAGGCAACAGTGCGGCTCATTTAGGAAAAGGCGGTGAAAAATTGGCTGGTTTTGGGGGGTTTACCACTCAAGGCAATGGCGGACTTGCGCTTTCAGGCACGGGTAAGGGAGGCGGTGGAGACGCGGCCTCCCTGGGTGGACTCGCAGATGAAGGTCGAGGCGGCGGACGCGTAGGCACGGGGCGTGGAGCTTCGGGAAGCGGAAATGGCATTGTCGGTGGCAAGACCCGCGTTTTGATCCGAAGCGGGGGCCCTGAAGAAGCAGTAGTCATGGGCGCAATTGATGCCGATGCGATCGAAGCCGCTTTGCTCGCGCATCGAGACGAATTTCGCCTCTGTTATGAACGAGAGATCAATGCCGAAAATCCCACTCTTGCTGGGCGAGTCGGGACTAACTTTGTGATTGGCTCAAGCGGTCGTGTGACTGAGGCTGGAGTTGAATCCACTACACTGAACAATGCCAATGCTGAACGTTGTATTGTCAGTGTGATTCGGCGGATTCAGTTTCCGATCCCACGAGGTGCGGGAATTGTTCAAGTGACTTATCCCTTTAAGTTCAGTCCGGCCGGAAGGTAGATTACGTTTCTCGCTTCATTGCCAGGAAGCGAAAAACACGGTAGCCGGCGGTAGCGGCGGTGTACATGATCCTTCTGATCGTGTCGTAGTTGACTCGTTTATCGGCTTGAATGGCAAGAATGCCTTCGAACGGAAGCGGCTTTCCTTCGGCGTCGCGCGCTTTGGATTTTGAACGGAGAATTTCAGCCTTTTCACGCGCTTTGGTGAGGGCGTCAAAGAGCGGGATGATTCGGCGCCCACCCTCACCTAGATCGACGGGTTTGAAGCTGTAATTGGCCTCATCGGTCCCGGCGGTCGAGGCGGTCTGAACAAAATCCAAAATCCGTTGATTTTCGAAAGTCATTCCCTCGGGTGTGATGATGACTTGGAGACTATCGGGTGGAACATCAGGGGAAACTGAAAGCGGCAGTTTAATTCCAGGCACGGTCGTAAACGCATTGGTGCTCACGGCGTAACTTTTGAGCAGGAACACGACAATGATCACCAGAATATCCATCATGCTGGTCAGCTGTAAATCAAACCCGTCTTTGATCCTGCGGCGAGACCTTCTGGATGAGATCGACCGATAAAAGGGCATCTTAGCTGTCTCCCAACAAATTGCCGAAGATTACGTCTGGAAAAAGGAGTTTCAGGGGTTCGTCATTTCCTGTTTTTTCATTTTTTACAAAAATAGGAGGATCGGTGGGCTCAAGCACCCTCACCGTGTCCATGGTTGAAACCAGCACATCGTAAGTTGCCCCAGGAAACGGCACAATCACCACTTTATTTTCATGTGGGAATTTTTGCTTCACTCCCACCAGTGCCTCATGAATTGCTCGGATGTCAGGCTGTCCAGGTATGGGATTGGGGATGGTCTTAGCTGGGATTAACTCAAATGGACTCCAAATCTCAGTATCTTTTTCGCGAACGGAGACGGTGAGCTGGAGTGGTTTTTCTTTGAGTTTTTTAGCGACATCCGCGGAGTTGGCTTCTGGAAAAGGCGACTCGATGCTGACGAGTGTGAGAAAGGACATTGTAAAAAGCAAAAATCCGATCAGCGTGACCATCGTATCCAAAATGGGGACGAGATTCAGACTGATTTGTTGATTTCCCGTTTTTCTGCGAGAGGTGGGCCGCTTTAACACGTACCGTTACTCCTGCCCCGCCTTTTCAGAGGAGTGGCGAAATTTTCGCGCCGAGAGCAAGTCCAGAAGCTTAACACCAAACTCGTCAATTTCTTCTAGGATCTTGGTCGCCTTATTGGTGAGAATGCTGTGAACGACCATTGTAAAGATCGCAGTTACAAGACCAAACGCCGTGGCATTCATGGCTTCAGAAATACCACTGGCCAAAATCGCTTGGCGTTGAGCGGGATCTGCCAGCGCAACGGCTGCGAAAGATCGGATTAGACCATTGATGGTTCCGAGGAGTCCCAACAGCGTAGAGATATTGGCAATGAGCGCGAGGTAAGGGAGGCGTCTCTCCAGTTTTGGGATCATCTCAAGGCTTGCCGCGTCGATCGCATTCTGAATTTGTACATCGTCTCGCGATGAGCGCTGGAGGCCCGCTTTGATGACTTTAGGAAGCGCCGCGCGTCCTGCACCATTACAGAGCCGGATTGCACCATCTAAGTCATTTGCGAGGACATATTTTTGAACTTCAAACATAAATGATGCGCCATCGGCATTGTAGTGCAAGAAAAGCCGTACAAATCGTTCAAATGAAACAGCCAACGAAACAGCCAACGCAATGGCAATTGGGATCATCCAGATGCCACCGGCCTGAAAATTACTGATGATGCTATTTATAAAGCTCTGAGATTCCATGAGCCTTGCCCCCCTTGAAGTTCTTTAGTTAAGAATACCGGAAATCAGGGAGCGGTCAACTAGAACCCACTAAAAAAGAGGGCATAAGCGGTGTTATTTCAAATGTTTTTGAATGGTTTGAATAATTGAATCCTTAGGTTGGTTGCCTACCATTTGATCGACCTTCTGTCCGTTTTTAAAAAAAAGGACGGTGGGGATCCCTCGGATATGAAATTGAGTTGGAACCGTCGGATTATTGTCGACGTTCATTTTGCAAATTTTCACTTGAGTGGAATACTGCTCAGCGATTGCCTCAATCGTAGGCGCCAGCATTCGGCAGGGGCCGCACCATTCTGCCCAAAAGTCCACGAGTGTGAGCGTAGGGGATTTTAAAACCGAAGCTTCAAAATCAGAATCTGACACTTCAATGACGTTTTTGGATGCAGTCATGATCTCTCCCTATGGTATAGACTGAATAAAGACAAGTGAAAATCGAGAGGAAGCTATGAAAGCAAATGAGTACCTTCAAGAAACAGCGCGTGAATCGATTCGAATCAAAGAAGAGTTTTTGCGCGAATACGGTGCAGAGCTGATCCGAGCTGCACAGACCATCGGGGATTGTTTCAAGGCGGGAGGTAAAGTCCTCATTTTTGGAAATGGCGGCTCCGCTGCTGACGCGCAGCATATGGCCGCAGAGATGGTAGGACGGATGTTGATTGAGCGAAAGCCCCTTCCGGCGATTGCATTGACGACGGACAGTTCGAATCTCACGGCGATCGGAAATGACTATGGCTATGAGGTGGTTTTTTTAAAGCAGGTTCAGGCTCTCGCTCGTAAGGGAGACGTCGTTATTGCGATTTCTACTTCTGGAAATAGTAAGAATGTG
>JAHFAC010000257.1:0-2318 GCA_023250755.1 Bacteriovoracaceae bacterium
GATGGAAGAACTGCCCTATCACTGCTTTTGGAAAAAAGAGTCCGGGCTTGAAATGGCCGCCCGAATGCTCACGAATGGTAATCACTTTTTTTTCCAACGGAGCTACCGCGTAAGGACACTGCAAGGAGTTTTACATCCACTGGACCAAGAAAGTGTTAGACCCTCTGAAATAGCTGATCGGCTCTATCTTTGGGTTTGGCGTTGGCTGACTCAACCTGAAAAGTTTCCAGTGACTCGCGTGGCAAGCCTTCTTCAACACACACTACCCACACTCGAAGCCCATCGCATCACGCATGAGGATCGAGCCCTCATTAGAAGTTCACTTTCATGGCTAGGGCTTTTTGATCCCGCCTCAGAGCGTGAATTGGATCGTTGGATTAAGCGTCTCTGTGTCAGTCATGCTCCAGACTATCCGATCTTTGAATTCGAATGGATGTGCATTAGCTTTCTGAAGGCTTGTCGCGACAAGAGCACAACTCTGCGCCACGATTACCGAGAGGCGCTTTCATTTCATCCTGTTTGGAAATTGGAGAAAATAGGATTTCGTGCTCTGGTTGAGTCCATTGAGCAGGAGGGGGAAGCTAGTCATTTTCCGGGACTCAAGTCTCTGTCAAAAAATCTTAGGGTTTTACTCGAGCGTAATTTTTCTCCAGATCAAGGCATCAGCCTCTCTGTAGACTTGATGCGCTCTGAGGTGTGCACAAATCCCCCTGCTCAGAAGAAAGAGCGCTCAGTGTCAAAATCTCTTTCGTTCGCGCTGGACGTGCTCGTGAGGCATCAATCCCTCAGTATCGAGGAGTTTGTGCGGGAGTGTTTTGGATTTCACCGTTTCGATTCACTGGTACATCGACCCAAGGTCTTTCAACTTTTGAGCAAATTAAGAAAAATTTTGCCACGCGGAATGGACATTTCTTGCAGAGATGGAACCGTCAGCATTCAGGGTGACTGGAGTGGAGTGAAAATTTTAAGAGAATCAGCCCTCACTTTACAGCTCAAACACAGTGCTGAGTGGAGTGAGTTTTTAAACTATGCCCCTGCAAAGGCGCCTTTGATTTCGCATTCCCCCCACTCGCTCAAAGCGTTAGGGCAAGGGCCATTCACGCGACGTGAGCTTGAGGTGAAGCTTTGTAAATCGCGTGCAGCAGTGAATCGTTACTTGGTAAAGTGGATAAAAACTGGGGCGCTCAGAGTCGAGGGTCGCGGCAAACTTAGAAATTATTATATGGAGACATGAACATGATGGCAATACGATTGGGTATTTTTTTGTTTTCTTTTTCTGTGGCGATAGCGCAGGCAGCGTCTTTTCACACTGCGAAAATCTATTCTGGACTTTGTCAGGGGGGATCACAGCCATTTTTGGGAAGCGGATTTCTTTTTTCTCATGAGGGGCGAGCCTATGTCATCACGTCGGAGCATGTTTTGATCCATAGCTCTGGATTTCAAGCCAAAGACCAAGATCACTCAGCCCCTTATCCCTTAGGAAGTATTTGCCACTTCGTAGAAAGTGATTTGATGACAGAGAAATTTGCGGCTGTACTGCGTGCAGTGGAGTGGGGCAATGGCCTAGCACTCTTAGAGTTACCGAATGTGAAACCCACCGAAGACTGGGTGCAATTCAAAGATTGGAATATTGAGACCCCACTCGCTGGTACTCCTGTGCTGGTCAGTGGATTTCCGCATGAGAGTCGTTCTGTGATTTTAGATGAAGGTGGACGCGTATTGGTGCCTGAAAGCCAACGGCATCTTTTTGTTTTTCTTGATACCATGACTGAAATCGTGGGTGCCCATGGAGAATTTGGAATGAGTGGAGGCCCTGTCTTAAACCCTGGTGGCTCACATCTTGTTGGTATGCTTTCACATCAGTTTCTCAAGTTGGTTCTAGGTGGAAAAACTGTTGTAGGCAGTTATAGCGCAAACGATTCTGTACTTGAAGGGCATCTCTTGGCAATTCCAGCCAGAACCATCGTCTCCTGGCTTCAAACATTTTTTCGCTCACCGGATTTACATTTGAGTCCCTGTTTCCAGCGAGAAGCAGAAAGTCAGCTCTTGGGTAAGAGTGTAATCATCGCTGGCGGTTTACGATTTGAAACTGAAACCCTACAAATCCTCGAAAATAGATCTACAAATGATGTACCCATCGGAGGAGGCGACGGCTACGGTATCGGTGGTATTGGAGGAAACGGTGGGCATCCTGTTTTTTTGCGTGTTTCACAACAGTTAGGTGAACTTCCATTCGGGAGTGCTTGGTATTTGCCTGCGCGTTCGAACTGGATTGTAAAGATGACCGATCGGTTGAATTTGCGTCAACGAATCGAAAT
>JAHFAC010000257.1:2388-3898 GCA_023250755.1 Bacteriovoracaceae bacterium
CCTTTCATGATCCGGCGCGATCCGGAGACACGCGAACTTTCAAAGGCT
The DNA here is from genome assembly GCA_023250755.1 of Bacteriovoracaceae bacterium. Lineage (GTDB taxonomy): Bacteria > Bdellovibrionota > UBA1018 > UBA1018 > UBA1018 > JAHFAC01. The sequence goes on from JAHFAC010000257.1 coordinate 2,437, forward strand.
CCATTTGACTCCTTAGAGGATTTTTTTAGCAGGCTTAAGGTGTTGAATCAAAACCCTGCGACTTTTTTTCTCGGTGGGCCAGAAGATGTGGGAGCAGCACTTGAAGTATTTCGAGTGACTGGTAAAAAAATAACCGAGCTGACAAGCGCAATTGAAAAAGACAATCAATCTGGGTCCATACCACTCGAAGGACGATTTTTGCTCCGTCGCATTCAGACTGTGGGAGATCTGCTTCAAGGTGAGGACTGGATGTTTGTTGAGGCTGCCGATTTGCGAGAGCTTTCAGATACAAGGACTAGGCGTGCAGAATGGAAATCTTTTTTTGCAGTTCAATTTGATGGAGCCGTTGAGCTTCTGCGTTTACTCAATGAAGTTTTAGAGCGAATAGAGAGAATGAAAGATTGAGATTATCTGCGTTCCCTTTTAGTTGAGAATAAATGCGTGATGGCAAGGAGTCCTGGGTGGAAGCTGCAAACTTCCTGTCATCTGCAAAGACTTCCATTTTTGTGGTCGCTTCTGCCAAAATTCCCTGTGCTGTAATTTGCTCTACACCAGGTATTTCGATGAGACGCTTGAGTAACTCCTCATGCTTTTTCGTTCGAGTTAATCTAAACGGACCTGGCTGGTGCGCCGCCAGGTCCGTTTAGATTAACTATTGTTGTACACTATCTAAGCTTGGCTAAGTTTATATATGTAGAATGGCTAAAATGATTCGAATTATTTCGATTAGACCCATGAATTTTAAAGAAAAAAGGATGAGATATGCCTCGTTACGTAAAAAATGAAAAAGGCTATGAAAAATCATTTGATGCAGATTGGAAAGCTATCAAAGAGGGATTAAGAAAAGTAAGAGTAAAGGCCACCGAACCCAAAAAGGTACCTACTTCTATTGCTTTGGATCCTCGGTTTGTTGCAGAATTAAAAAAAGAAGCAAACCACAGAGGGGTTCCTTATCAGATTTTAATGAGAATGTTTATCATTGAGGGTTTTCAGAGGATGAAAAAACAGGCTTTTTGAATAGACCCATTAATCCCACCGTACTAACGCAGAAAGGGTATTAAGATGAAAACTACAAATCAAACAGAACTGTCAAAAAAACTGAAGATTTCAGGCACTCGTGTTTTAGAGGCTGTACTGAAAGCAGATTTAGTTGAAGCCGTTGGGTTAACGACTGAAGTAAAAATTAAAAAAGCAGCATCATCGAGTGGAGTGTGAAAATTTAAAGCGGGCAAGAGAATTGAAAGTTTATCATAACAAGATAAGTGAACACCCGGAAATGATTATTTACGAAGTAAATTTGACTATTAAGAATGAAATAAAAAATCGCTTGAAAAAATGGCTTAAACACCACATCAAAGAAATTTTAGAAATTAATGGAATTTTGTCTGCCACCTGGTTTGAAAGGCTTGAGGAAGAGTCGAGTGGTCGCACTTTATGGACGATCCATTATTTTATGAAAAAT
>JAHFAC010000258.1 GCA_023250755.1 Bacteriovoracaceae bacterium
GGCTCCGCCTACCAGGCCTCTTCGCTACATGTATTCTGGCAGAAAGTTGAAATTTATCGAGGATTTTAACCAAAGTATTGAACGGGCAGGAAAAAAACTAGGTCTATCCGTCGAGCGTCGCGAAGTTCCAACCGAGGTCATGATGAAGGAGTACGATCCAAATTTGCCCGAGTACGTGGCGGATCTGAGCATGCTTTCGACTGGAATTCTTATCGATGATCCTGACGAAGATATCCGTTTCATGTTCCTGTCCAAAGAGGGGATTCGCTTACCGGATCCAGACGGTAAAATTAAAAAAGAATTAAATAAAGCGAAGATTGATCCGCAGCGGATCAATGAGCTCCTGTGGGAGCAAGCGATTATTTGGCCAGTGACCCATTTCGCAAGCGGATTTTGGGCAAAGGATGACTTGGATTTTTCTCAAATAAATCTCATTCTCCCGCCCACCGATTTTACATGGTTAGGGTGGAAGCGTTAATACCCATGCTTTCAATTAGCCTGGCGCCGTGGAATTACCGAAGGCTAATCCATCAGATCAATCCCATCATCAGTAAATTGAGTTATCGCGCCATCCAAGACCATTGGGCAAATCAGGGATTGGACGGTTGTGCACGAAGGATGACTTTATTTGAGGCGTATGCGTACTTGAATGAGCATCTCAAACCTCATGGGATGTCAAATTCTATCTTTTATGGTGATGCGGATGCAACGGGGACTGCGCGATACAATAATCAAGCGGGTTACAAAGCTATTTCTGAGGCTCTTGAACGATGGTGTTTTTATGAGATCATGAATTCATCTCGTGCAAAACAGTTTGGATTTCACATAGAACCCTCCACGCTTGGGTTAGCGGCATTTCCCGGCATAGGACATCGATTGGCGAGAAGCATGGCGCTTCAAGAGGCGATCGAGCGTTGGTCAGTTTGTGCATGGTGGGAGGGGTTGCTGCCCGCACGGCGTTTTGGATGGAAAAATACGGAAATCAACGCGGTGAGGGTTCTTCATCCTTGGTGCGGTATTTCAGGAATGAGCAAGGAGGTGGTGTTGCTTTGGGCCGCAGCAGGACAGGAAAAAAATGATTTTACAGTGTATGGTTTTGCGTGTGCTTCATCAATCGAGGAGGCGATCACTCACGCACAGGATGAAATGAGGCGCAACAGAGATGCCCTTATGAAGGCATGGAATGCGCAGAATGTGCACCCCAGGGATGTTGGGGAGCGGCGGCTTCTCTTTTTTTCAACCCAGAAAGGACACGAGCTTTTTATCGCTCGACTCCAAAAATCAGAAAAAATTCTAGAAACACAGCCTAAAATATTGTCAAAATTATTGCCGAAATTATTACCCAAATTATTAATTGATCAAGAAATCCACGGACCCTGGAGCCAGTATGCCAAGGTATGGCGGCTTCTTTTTGAAATGCCAACGGACCGGCATCTCTTGCCGACAGACGATTATTTTTTATTTTGATTCTACGCGAGTGTGGAATATCTACATGCACACCTGAGATCATTTTATTTGACCGCGCCAAAGCTCCTCTAAAAATTTCTGAATCGGATAAACCTCTATGCCAGCCACGACTCGGCTTCTTGGTGCATTGCACACGAGCAGGTAACGCTTAAATTTTTTTTCCTCTTTCAGGGCCGCCAGCCCTTTGAAGTCGCCTGGACCTGGATTTTTTGTTGCCTTCACCTCAATGGCGGTGGATTCATCAAGGATGAAATCAACCTCAAATTGTGAGGTGGATCGCCAATAGAGCAGAGGTGCAAGTTTTTGGTAATCCGTGTAGGTTCTCAGTTCGTGAAAAATGTAAGTTTCGAGCGCTTCGCCATACAGTGGGTCATTACGCCCAAATTCACTCCTTTTTTGTAAGGCCCTGGATACTCCGCAATCAAAAAAATAAAATTTACCGGTTGCAATGGCCTTTCTCTTCCGACTCCCTTGCCAAGGAGGCAGCTCGTGAGCAATCAGGGTATCATTCAAAATTTGAAAATATTCGTAGCACACAGAGGGTGCAATTTGAGCGTCCCTCGCAATTCCGGTGTAATTGATCATCTGGGAATTGCTGAGCGCCGCTACTTCAAGAAAACGGCTGAAGCTCGGTAGTTTTCGCACTAATCCTTCTGCATGGATCTCTTCCCTGAGATAAAGACCGACATAATCCCGTAGATCTTGGTTGGGAGCCTTTGATAAGAAAATCGATGGAAGCGTTCCGTAATTCAAAATCTTGGGCAGATCAAAAAAGGCATCACCGATTTCGGCGTAGTTAAGCGGGTGAAAAATCACTTCTGTTGCTCGTCCCCCAAGAAGATTGACCCCGGTTCGACGGAGCTTTCTCGCACTTGAGCCGGTCAGGACAAAGTGATGTTTTTTTGCCTCTATCAGGTAATGAATTTCATTCAATAACTCTGGTATTCTTTGAATTTCGTCGATTATCACAAGGCTGCCATTGGCTTGCTTTGCAAGCTCTTCACGCAACCGTTGTGGCTGGGCATTCAAGTCCAGAAAAACATCGTTTTTCAGATTAAAATTCTCGGTTTGCGTGACGAGTGTTTCGGGTTGAATAGCCAAGTATTTGGCGAGTTAATCCCCCCCTTTTTTCTAGGCGCATAGCGTTATTTTAAGTTTACTCATAGTCGAAACCGATGATTAAAGGTGGGTCTCACTCGAGGTCAACTTGTATTTTTGAGTGCATTTGCATTTTGTCATCTGGTGTGTGCTGCACCCGCTTACGCGGACCCGCCTCTTCCTTCAAGAAAGCTCACAGCGCAGGAGCTGAGGGAATTTCTGTTGGATCAAGACGCAAAAATGACTGGTGCTCAGCTTTTTTTTCAAGAGTTAGAGAATTCAGAACTCAGAGCTTACTACAATGGGATCATCGCGAGCGATCCCGTGCTGAGCCAAGCGGCTGAAGCAGGGAATCGTGAAAGGCAATTATACATCCAGAAAACAGAAAGCTCTTTCACCCCGAGAACCGCCCCCTGGTTTCTTTCTCCCCTTGCTCATCTGCGTAGTCTGATCGATCGATTTGAGTTCAGTCACCTTCCGGGTGAGCTGCCTTTGCGGCCGCATGAGGCTAAGCAAAGAGCCCGGTCTGAAATCGGCATTCCCGAGAGTTTCCAAGAAGAAGAGTTGAGAGCAGAATTTCCAGAGTATTACCAAGCGCTCGCAAAGCGGACTTTTTGGAATGAAGAGTTTGGCAAAAAAAACTCTAAAGTCCGCACAAAGGTGCCATATGACGTGCTTAAAAAAAGACTACTCTACGAAATTCATAAGGCGAGAGAAGCCAATTTTAAAAATGCGTTTTTAGAGTTCAGTCGGTTTCAAGGCAGATCTTGGATCACAGCTACGGTCGATCCTCCCGCGTCTTCGCCGCAGAAAAAGCCGACTCGAATTCGGTTCGACGCCAAAGCCTTGGTAGAAGGTTCGATCGAGTTTGGTGAGGTCGAGCAAAGATCCTCTGAGCTCGGGCCTACTGTTCAAAGCATGGACGTTCATAGTTCTCTAAGCACCATTGTGCTCGCGCTGAGCAAGAGCCTGCTTTATCTTCCACTGGACCTGCTTGGTCCTAACACTTCAGAGAATGTCAATGATGTCTGGGGCCATTACAAAATAAGAAATAATTTTGTTTATCCTAAATTTTATCAATCCCTTATTTTAAAAGCAGGAGACGCTCAATTTAATCTCGAGAATCTGGGAACTCTTTATCGTCTTTTATCGGATAGAATATATAACGTGCTTGCGAACCCCCTATATTTAAAGAAAATTCCGGAGATGAAAGAAACTGCTGAGTGGATTTATGAGGCAGCTCACAGAGATCAGTCACTACAGGAACTGGAAAGAATGATTTCATACGGCTCATCAAGCGATCAACTGAAAAAGGCGCTTCTGCCGATTG
>JAHFAC010000259.1 GCA_023250755.1 Bacteriovoracaceae bacterium
ATCTTCAGATGGAAAGACGAGCCCCCCTGGGGTGGAGGAAATCATGTTTTAGATTGTGAATTAAATGGTCGGGGTGGCGGGATTTGAACCCACGACCCCTTGCACCCCATGCAAGTGCGCTAGCCAGGCTGCGCTACACCCCGACATATGATAAAAAGGTGGTCCCCACCTTTTGGCACAACCGGGCGGGTAGAGTCAAATTGAAACAGGGATTAATAAGAAACAGCAAAGCCGGGTTGCGTAAGGGGCATTGGCAGTTCCAGGGGGCGCCTTTCGTGTGAGGGGTCGAAGATTTCGAAATTATCGGGATTTTTAAAAACTTCAAGGAGCAGTTGGCGGTGGATTTCATGACCTGCGCGGTGAAAGAAAAATCGTCCTTGAATCGGAACTCCTGCGAGCTTGAGATCACCCAATGCATCGAGTGCTTTGTGTCTGACAAACTCATCAGCAAAGCGAAGCCCCTCTGGGTTTAAAACGGTTTGATGGTCCAAAACGATTACGTTCGAAAGAGATCCACCTCGCGCCAAGCCCAGTTTTTTCAATGCTTCAAGTTCTTTTAGGAAACCGAAGGTTCGCGCGCTAGAAAGTTCTGAAAAAGGAGTTTTTCCCTCAATGTAGTGAAATTCCTGTTGCCCGATAGAGGGGTGATCCCATTGGACGGATGCATGGATCTCAAGCCTTGAGGAGGGCTCGACCATGGCCCATTTATCTCCGATGTGAAGCTCTACTTTTCGTCGAAGAGCTAAATAGGTTCTGGGTTGTGCTTGAGTTTCTACTCCAGAAGCAAGAATTGCTTCGCAAAAACCCTGCGAACTTCCATCCAAAATAGGGACTTCAGGGCCATTCAGTTCAAGAGAGGCATTGTCAATGCCTAGTCCTTGAAGTGCTGCCAGGACGTGCTCAACCGTTCCGACAGTGATTTTTCCCCGACCCAATGTGGTCGCAAGCTGTGTATTGATAATATTTTTGTAATGAGCAGAGATTTTTGGGGCATTTTTGAGATCAGTCCTTTTAAAAACGACACCTGCGTTTGCGCGTGCTGGAAGCAAAGTAAGTGTAACTTTTTGACCTGAGTGGACCCCAACTCCGGTGATACAAATTGGTTTTTTTAGCGTGCGCTGAAAAATCATATCTTTCTCTATAGATTCAATGGAGCAAGGTGTATGCCTATCGCGTAAAAAATTCCAGAAAACGGAAGAATATTTTTAACTAATATATTTCTTAATAATTTCAATATGTAATAGAATTGATTCATAATGTCAATTAAGAGTCTATCAAGGGGATGACACTTTTTTGACGTAACTGTGTGATTTGAAGCACACTCAAATCGGAGAAGGGGTGTGTGATTTTAAGCACAGATTTTGAGCCTGGTTTAGGACCTTGTTGGGTTGGATATCTTGGATATCAAGGGATTAAGCAGATCAAGTTCACTGTGTGGAGGAGTGAGTTTGAGATGCTCATAAGCCAGTCGGGTGGCAAGACGTCCTCGGGGCGTTCGTTGAAGCAGTCCTTCTTGGATTAAATAGGGCTCATAAACATCCTCAAGTGTATCGCGCTCTTCACTTAAGGCTGCAGAGAGGGTTTCAATCCCGACGGGCCCGCCATCAAATTTCTGGATGATCAAATAGAGTAGTTTTCTATCCATCGCATCGAGTCCGCGCTCATCCACTTCAAACAGGGTCAGTGCCATTTGTGCAAGCAATCGATCAATCTTTTGTGTTTTTTTTCTCACCTGAGCAAAATCACGAACTCGTTTGAGGAGTCGATTGGCAATCCGGGGTGTCCCCCGCGAGCGTTTGGCGATTTCATCTGCTCCGCTAGGCGCAAGTTCAATTGCTAGGAGTTTGGCTGACCGTTGGAGAATCGCCTCAAGGTCTTCTTTAGGGTAAAAATCTAAGCGGAGCTGAACTCCAAATCGATCCCTGAAGGGACTAGAAAGCAAGCCAGTCCGAGTGGTTGCTCCCACCAAAGTAAAGGGTGGAAGGTCAATTCTCAAGGTTCTAGCTGCAGGACCCTGACCTAAAATCAGGTCGAGCTTGAAGTCTTCCATAGCGGAATAAAGAACTTCTTCGATCGTTTTTTGGAGCCGGTGGATTTCATCAATGAATAAAACGTCACGAGGTTGGAGATTGGTCAGGACTGCAGCGAGGTCTCCTTTTTTTTCAACATTAGGTCCCGTGATGATATGGATCTGACTTTTCATTTCATGGGCGATAATGTGCGCTAAAGTGGTTTTTCCAAGTCCAGGGGGGCCTGCGAGGAGAACGTGGTCCAAAGCATCACCTCTCTCTCTCGCTGCTTCGAGAAAGAGAGAAATTTTTTCTTTCGCCTTTTTTTGTCCAACGTATTCATGAAGGGTCAAGGGTCGGTGTGTTTTTTCACTCACCTGTGATGATGTCGTCTTGTTTTCTGTATTTTCGCTTTCATCTTCAGTAAGGGGAGATGGCGTGAGGAGTCTTTCATTTGTCTGTTCAGTCATTGCGCTTCCCTTGTCCGTTGGCTTAAATGTTTCAGGGCAAGACGGACGAGATTATCCACACGAGGAGGGGAGGATATTGCAGAATAGGTGCGCTTTAGGGCGGTCACAATGTCCGATTCTCGATAACCTAAGCTGAGTAAGGCCTCTTTGGCATCCGTTAAGATCTGAGTCTCTATTTGTGGCGTTGCGGTACAAAATGTTTGTGAATTTTCGAGGAGACCCATTTCAAACTTTTTTCGGAGGGGTTCGGCTAATTCAAGTACGACCCGTTCGGCCGTTTTCTTGCCTATTCCAGGGATTTTAACCAGGGTTTCTTTGTCGGCTTGCAAAATGGCCTGAATAAGAGAGTTGGGCTCAATCCCAGAGAGGATCGTCATCGCGCCTTTGGGGCCGATGCCGTTTACGCTGAGGAGGGTTAAAAAGAGAGCCTTTTCAGTTTTTGAAGCAAAGCCATAAAGATCGAGTGAGTCTTCGCGTACGTGAGTGTAAATAAAAAACTCCACGGTTTTTCGTGAAGAGAGATTCTCATAGTTTGAGGATTGAGGAACAGTTACTGAATACCCGACCGCACCTTCTTCACCGAGGGGTCCCACAATGAGAGTGGCTTTTCCGTCAGAGTGTTCCAGCACCCGTCCACGCAGATAGCCGATCATAAATTATCTCCCTTTTCTTTTTGCCGCAAAGCCAACTGACTGCGCAAGGGACAAACGTTTCGAAGAGGAAATCTTTACGTGTTGGATTAATTCGCTGCGTTGGGCTTGACCGAGGGCGACATAGGAGTGGTGAATGGCTAGGGCCAAGGCATCAGAAGCGTCCGGAGTTGTAAAGTTTTGTTTTCCAACGAGGAGCTGAATCACCCGAGCGAGCTGGTCTTTTTCGGCGCGTCCGTAGCCGGTGAGAGCGGCTTTAATTTCGGTGGGACTATATTCCTTGATGATGAGAGAATGGATGGCGCCTGCCAGGATCACCGCACCCCTAGCTTGCCCTAGCTTTAGAGCGGAGACCACATTTTTTGCGAAAAACACTTTTTCAACAACAAGAATCTGGGGTTTAAACTCTAAAATGACCCGAGAAAGCCCTTGGTACAAAAGAAGCAAGCGATCTTCGAGAGGAATGACAGCCCGACCGCTTGTATTGGCAAGCTTGAGGGTTCCATGGGTCATCAAGTGAAGTTGGTTGCCAATCAAATCAATACAGCCATAACCGGTCAGTCTGGAGCCTGGATCAACACCCAGTATTCTCATGGGAGCTCGAGCGGCCTGTCGTAGATTCGATAAGTTTTAGAGCGATATGCTCCCATTGCCTGGAGTGCTTTGTTCATCGGGATGTTATCTTCCAAAACCCAAGAGGCTTCTCCTATCGGATATCCAAGTTGAGGTCCGCGTCGGAGGTATTCTGTATAGAGGAGGG
>JAHFAC010000260.1 GCA_023250755.1 Bacteriovoracaceae bacterium
CTCCGGTTTCGACTCCAATCGCGCGGATGATCCGGATCGCTTGATCTCTTAGGTTTTGGTATTCGCGGTCAGTGAGCGTTTGTGCAGGAGCAATGGTGATGCTGTCCCCTGTGTGTACGCCCATGGGATCAAAATTTTCGATTGAACAGACGATGATGACGTTATCGTTTTTGTCACGAACGACTTCGAGTTCGAACTCTTTCCAGCCAAGAAGACTTTCTTCTACTAAGACGTCGTGAGTCGGAGAGAGAAAGAGTGCGCGTTCGACTTTTTGAAAGAATTCTTCTTTTGTCCGGGCTATCCCTCCACCCTCGCCTCCCAAAGTAAACGAAGGGCGTAAGATGAGCGGCAGGCCCAACTCGATAATAGCAGCCTCTGCTTCTTTTTGATTTCGAATGACGGAGCTTCGAGCGGACTCGACCCCGATTCGTTTCATGATGGATTTAAAAGTTTCGCGATCTTCGGCACGGTGAATCACCTCGGGTGAGGCCCCCAAAATTTGAACATCATATTTTTTCAGGATCCCTGCACTGTGGAGTTCCATCGTCAAGTTGAGAGCGGTCTGCCCCCCCATCGTCGGAAGAAGCGAATCGGGTCGCTCGATGGCGATGATTTGCTCAAGAAATTTGATGTTCAGGGGCTCAACATAAACTCGATCTGACAGCTCTGGATCGGTCATGATGGTTGCGGGGTTGGAGTTTACCAAGATGACTTGATATCCTTCCTCTCTAAGCGCTTTGAGCGCTTGAGTGCCAGAATAGTCAAACTCACAGCCTTGTCCTATGACGATGGGGCCACTTCCAATCAAGAGAATTTTTTTGATGTCATGGCGTCTCGGCATAGATTAAAAATCCAGTCCCGTTGAAAATTGAAGTTCAATCCGATCCTCTGGATGGATTTGATTATAATGATCGACAGCTCGAGTTAAATGGTCTTCATTGGTGCTCAGGACCGTCAGCCCATAGAGAAAACTCCCGCCAATGAGCGCTAAACCAGGATAGGCAACCAGATTTCGAATCACGATTTTATTATTCCCTTCGGCTCGGTCCTTCAATAGCATACCGACGCTGAACATGACCAGGCCAAGGGTACCGATGTAAGCTAGTTTTTTGAGGCTTTTTTGGTTTCTCTGATATTGGTCCAGTTCTGCGATAGCCGCGGGGACATCGGCTATCAGGGGGCGGAGGTTTTCTCCGTCACGATGAAGGTTTGAATCGCAATCCAGGCGATTTCCTCGATAAAGGTATTGCCGTTGACAGCTGAAAGATTTGACCGCGGGAGGCTGACGCCCCAGCGCAGGAGGGGCATTCGGTGCCTGGATTTGGATAAGCTCGGCGCTTGAGCCGACGGCTGAGAAATAGAACGTCACTAGGGCTAGGATCGCGATGGGGCTTTTAAACGCCGAATTCATATTTCTTTCATGCATAACGGGTCAATTGGGTCCTTGACAACGGTGTTCCGCATTGCATGCACAAATGCGCTGCAGTATAGCCTGATTGTGCTTCAGGACCTTTTGGACCGACTCTATCTGAAATATCACGGAAAAGACTATCTTTTCTCAGATCCGCTTGAGTTTGTTCATCGATATCAGGATCCCTTGGACCAAGAGGCTGTTGCTCTTGTTGCTGCACTTCTCGCCTATGGAAACGTTAAGCAGATTCGTAGTTCAATTGAGGTCGTTCTGGAGCGGATCCACCGCCTTTCGGAAGGACCCGCTGATTTCGTGAGGCGCCTTTCAGATGTCGGTTTTTTAAGAAAAAGCCGACGTTCTTTTTCAGATTTCAAGCATCGATTTAACATTGGAGCGGATCTGATCGTGCTTTTTCAGCTTTTAAATCGAAGTTGGAATGAGTTTGGATCATTGGGGGCCCAGTTTGTGTCCCATCTGGATCCAGGCGATCGTAATTTGGGTAGGGCGCTAGTTCAGCTGATGGAGTGTTGGCGGGGATGGGCAGCAGATCGCGCAGAGGATTCCTTTTATTTTTTTCTGACATCGCCGCAAGATGGCAGTTGTTGCAAGCGCTGGTGCATGTTTCTTCGGTGGATGGGTCGAAAAGACGAGGTTGATCCGGGGCTTTGGACTAAAAAAGGCGCACTTTCTTCAGGTTTTCCTCAAGGGAGATATTTGAGATCAGATCAATTGATCATTCCCTTGGACACCCACACCGGGCGAATCACAAGGTCTTGGAAGATGACGCATCGAAAGAATCCTGATTGGCAAGCGGCGCTTGAAGTTACAGAGGCGCTCAGGCATTTTGATGACAAAGACCCTGTTCGCTTTGATTTTGCAATTTGTCGGCTTGGCATGCTTGGAGAAAATGGATGAGACGGTCCAGTTGGGTGGCAAGTGGCTTGGCGTTTTATGCTGTGACTAGCCTGGTTTCGATGGCAGCCATGAGCGTGGGTGCGGTTGTAGCCGGGATTTGTATACTCATTGGAGTGGGAGGAATGAGGGGCTTCTCCTCGGCGATGGCTCGGGAGTGGGGTTGCACTTCATCTCGTCTTTATCTGAGTCTCTCCTTATTTTTGGCTTTTACCTGCGCGCTAAGCTTGGTGGGTGGTTTTTTCTTTCCACTCAATTACGGTGGGATGGAGCCAAGGATCCACTTTCTTTCTGACATGGCAAAGACTTGGTATTTATTTTGGCCACTCGTGCTGGTGGTGGGATTACGCGAACTCACTTCGTCTGAAAGGATACGGATCCTCCAGATTTGGATTGTTGCGTTCGCTGCACTTTCTGCATTAGGAATCGTCCAGTATTTTGTGGGTTGGCCTCGTCCGCATCTGATTCCTGGAAATGAACCGCGCCATCATGCGGTGATGTTTTTGGGGCATCATCTTTCTGTGGCGAGCATTTTTATTTTCCCATTTTTTGCGGTCTTAGACCTTTGCATGAAAAAAAATGCGGAAAGAGTGAGAGAGAATCGATTTCATTTGCCATGGTTTTTTCTAATTTTGGCTGCAGCTTTAGGTTTTTTTGCACTTTTGGCGACTTATTCGAGAATGCTTTGGGTTGCATTACCCGTTGGGCTCTTGGTTTTAGGGCTTGTCTCGCTCCCCCGCAGGTGGACTCTGGCGACTCTTTGTGTGATTTGTTTTGGAATTTGGGGAGCGTTACAGATCCCCAGCGTTTCTAAGCGCCTCAATGACAGTGAGGGTCATGGTCCACGCAAGGAGCTTTGGGCGGCAAATCTAGAATTTTTTAAGAGGCGTCCCCTTACAGGTGTGGGGTGGCACCACAATTTGGAACTCTCGGGGTTTTATCTTCAAGCCAAACGCCACGAAGCGGCAGGAGCTGGGACTGGAAGCGATGCAATTGAAGTCTTTTCGGGGCATGCTCATAACAACGCGATCGAAATGCTGAGCAGTACTGGCCTTTTAGGTTTAGGAGCCTGGATTCTCTGGTCTGTTTTCGTTATTGTGCTTTTGTGGTTTGCAAGGAAAGCACGCGGGGATTGGGTGGGTTTCAGTCGAGGTCTCTGCTGCGCCTGGCTGGTCTTTCATTTGAATGGACTGACTCAGGTGAACTTTTGGGAATCCAAAGTCTTGCATCAAATGATGTGGATGGTGGCTTGGACCTTATTTTGGGTCAGTACGAGAAACAATGAGGTTTAAACAAGGTGAGTTTTTCTCTGGCTCTGTCTAAATCCAAACCGAGAATTGGGATCGATGCTCGAATGGTGGGCCCCACTCTCCATGGAATTGCACGCTATGTGCTTTTGATGGCCAGAGGGCTCGCAGAGCTGAAGCGCTCAAAGGAGCTGTGTTATGAGCCTGTTTTTTTTGTGCAGCCAGGTGCAGCACAGACTCCCTCACGTTTTTTTGATTTTGAAACCATGATTGTAAATGCGCCCTTCTTGCATCC
>JAHFAC010000261.1 GCA_023250755.1 Bacteriovoracaceae bacterium
ATATATTCGCAGGGCATCGAAAATCTCAGGCCGTGATCTTTGAGCCTTGCGACTCCAGTTTCATTGGCATTTAAATAGTTTTTTTCAAATATTGAGATCGATAAATTTGAACCGTATGCGAAATAGAGCTCAGTTTGAGGACAGGAGAACCCCTTAGTCTGACGCAGTATTTCTCGAAGGCCATATTTCATTGCTCTCTGAAGAAGGATGTTGATCACTTTAAGACCCCCTGCCTCTTCATTGCGATCACGGCCGCGACGCTCACAATGGCTAGTGGGTAAAGCAGCAGCCAGCCGCTTTGTGAAATACAAAACGCAAGGGTTATGAAGATACTAAGCCCTAAGAGTTTCCACTTTGGGATTTTATTAAGCTTAATGTACGACCCCACGGCCAGGAGATACAAAAATACGAAATTTGTGCTTACAACAACCAGTACCCTTTCAAACAAATTCGGAAAGAAAAATCCGATCAATATGTTTACTGAAAAAATCAGACCAAGAAACACAAGGGCTCTTGCGGGCACCTGGCTCTTATTGAGTTTTGAAAAGTAAACAGGAAAAAGCCCTTTTTTGGCTGACGAGTAGATGAGTCTCGAAACACCCCAAGTCCAGCTATTGAAGTTAAACTGTACCGCAACTACCGCAAAAATAGATATCAACCCGCTCATCGTAGCCTTACCTGTCGAGCGAGCTGCTAACTGAGTGAGGCCCAGGGTCGTCTTTACTGACTCGAGCGGTACCAGACTTGCGTAATTGAGCGTGAGGCCAATATAGAGTAGGCCGCTGAGTAGGAGCGCAATAACTATTGAAAGAAAGAGGTCTCGCTCTGGGCGTTTGAATTCTCCGGCTAAAAAAGTGAGGTTTTCAAAACCAGCATACGCCCAAAAAGCAATCGTGACCCCAAGAAGGGTTCGCGGCATATTCCACCCAGGAGTGAGTGTGCTGTAGTTCTGGCTTGCCTCTTCAAAGGTGAGAAAAAATAAACCGGCACCGACTGCAAAGAGACCAAGTGATATGATTTGTTGAATGCGGCTACTGGCATGGATGCCAAAATTATTTGAAATGATAGAAAGCCACACAATCGCTAAAGCAGCGATAGGAATAATCACATCTGTATGACCCGTTAGATCGTGCAGATATTGACCGGCGATAAGTCCGGCGGAAGGCATCCCGAGCCCAACGGTTCCAAGAAACAGTAGCGGGATCGAACTTGCGATCTTTTCTCCAAGGCCAAGAGAAACATATCCCTCAAGCCCGCTTTCATGAGGCACCGTTCTTAGCATGTGTTTAAAGATCACTAATAGGGGAAGACAAAGAAGAGTCGTAAAAATCCAAACTAGACTCACGTCAGATTCTGCCACCTGATATGTCAGCGATGGCAGAAATAAAATCCCGGAGCCAATGATTGAGCCAAGAGCTAGCGGAATTCCGTCTCTTAATGTGAGTTGCTTCTTGAGTCCTGTCACGCTTGAATGACCTGGTGTTTTTCAGACCTGCCATCGAGATTATTTATCGTAAGAGCATTGCCGTCCCAAAAGAACTCCCAAAATTTCAAAGCTTCATCAAAGCCTTGTTTGAATTTGTCTTTTTCTAGAGGGGTGCTGCAGAATTTTAGGTAATTAGAAATGTTTAAGCGGATATGCTCCGTTTCGTTGAATCTGTGAATTTTGAAAAATTTTGTTGCTGAGATTCTCTCCGCCACCTCAGGCGTATGAGCAAGTGCCCAATATATGGTTTCTATGTTCTCAATTGCTATGATTTCAAGACCGAGGCAGAGCCCTAGGATTTCGCTATCGGAATTTAGCTTGAGGAAAGAATTTTGCAATGCTCTTATCGGCTCGTGACTGTAGTCAGTATGAATGAATGCCTCATACTCGTCTTGCGTTACTTCAGAGAGGGTTAACGCCTCCTCAAATAGATCGCAGTGGAGGTTATTGATATTTCCCTCTCCAAGTTCTTCCCAGGCAACCTGAGTGATGTAGTGGCGCTTTTCATTCGAGTGCATGCTCGTGGCAGCGTGAGTCAGAAGCTTCGGCATAAATTCTGAAAACTTATGCCAGCTGCTTCCGACGACCAGAGCTGTATATTTTGTCGCCACCGGACTGGATTCTGTAAGATCAGAAAATATGTCTTTCTTGTTTGCTTCCGAGAGGAAGAAATCGGTCCAGAAAATTACCTCAGGATGATCTAGAGTGTATTGTTCTTCGGTTAACGTGCTCATTTGTTTTGCTCTCCAGACTCCCTAGTCAAAACTTGTTCCCCTCTCAGTTCAGTCGCATCAGCAATCTGCTTAGATACTGAAAGAGATTTAATGAGAGTGAGTCTAAAACATTTGCGGTAGTCGCCCTCGTATGGCGGGTACTGAGTGACTCCCTGAAAAGCGGTCTCCCTGGCCTCCGCTCCTGACTTGACATCGTAAAAGATAATCTTCCAATCAGGATCTCCGGTCTTCGTCAGCGGTTGGTCGTATTCTTGGCTCATGATCTGTCTCCATCGGCTGGGTTAGTTCGCGGGTACTTTCGACTCAAATTCGATAAAGGCATACCCAAAACCTTTGCTCTCTCAGTGAGCTTTGGATATTTCTTTTCAGCTTCACTCAAAATCTTTAGCTCCAATATTTTCTTAATTTCACTTAGGCCGGGAAAACCCGGTTTCACCACGTCGCTCGGGCAATTCAAAAGTTGCTCCAAAGAAAAGCTTCCTTCTGGCGAATGAACCTTTGGAATGTAACGTCTGTTTAGACCCAAGATTCCGCGCCAATTTGTAAGATGTCTCTTTCCGTCTTGATCCTCTGGTGCCCAGACGAGAACTCGGTTGATGTCGTTCTCAAGTCCCCTCATGTTTCCAGGAATATCGTCACGCTTAAGGTGCTCTATGAATTCTCTAGGAAGATCTTCGAATTTGACAGGTTTTCCACCGTGATCCTCATTGAATCTGTCGAGGAATACTTGGATGAGTCCTGGGATATCGGCCTTTCGATCGTTGATGGACGGGATTTCAATAGTGAAGGTAGAGATCCTCATGAAGAAGTCCTCTCGAAATTTCCCTCGGCGCACGAGTTCCTTTAGATCCCGACTCGTAGCAAACATGAGCTTCGCGTCTGTGGTCAGGTCTATAGTTCCGCCCAAGCGCTGATATGTTTTTTCCTCAATAACTTTTAAAAGCTTTGCTTGAAGATCCAGTGACGCCTCACCTATTTTATCGAAAAAGAGATCGCCATTTCGGGCTAGTTGCAAATACCCACCCTTTGTCTTTCCTTCAGCTCCGATGAACGCGTTCGCCTCATTTCCAAAGAGTTCACTGATTGCTAGGTCGTTTGTCAGGTTAGCGACATTTATTTTTAAAAAAGGACGTTTCGGACTGGTAGAGCAAGCATTTCTCAAATGATGAAGTCTCTTGGCGGCCTCTGTTTTACCCACACCATTGGCTCCTAGAAAGAGAACTGGCTTAGGAACTTCAGCTAAGGCTTCAAGTTGCAAATCAATTCGCTTCATGCTGGATGATCTGGCTACAAACTCTGATTTTTCACTCAATGCGATTGGGCTGAGAGTTTCTCGCTCAATAATTGCCTCGGCTCTCAAAAAGGCGTGACGAAGCTGTTCGCCGCGAAACTCTTCCCAATCCTCGCCGTCCTCTTTGATCATGTATCCACTGGCACCAGATTGCATGGCCTGCACCAGATATTGGCGATCTTCATCGACCGTATAGATGAGAAGCTCTGTGAGCGGTTGAAGAGATTTTATTTCCTTCACGTAGGAAATGCTGTTGATGATCTCCTCGCTGTCCCCTGGAAGCTTCTTACCCAAAAGTACGACGTGAAAAATATTGTTTGCTAAAAATTGTCTTGCTTCGGCAATCGAA
>JAHFAC010000262.1 GCA_023250755.1 Bacteriovoracaceae bacterium
CCCCCCCCCACTTTGATTCGGAGAGAAAGAGGAAGCAAATCCAAGTCGTCGTGAATCACAATCAAATCCTTGGGTTCACACTGATAAAATTGAAAAAAAGGTGCCACACAGCGCCCGGAGAGATTCATAAACGTCTGCGGCTTGATGAGAAGTGCTTTTTCGCCTTCCTTACCTCTCCCGCCTCCAATGACAACCTGATAAACTTCACCCTTGTTTTTTTCGGTAGGAGCCGAGGCCCGAAAGCGTTCGACGAGTCGGTCCAGCGCCAAAAACCCCGCATTATGTCGGGTCGTTTCGTATTTCAGTCCGGGATTGCCCAGTCCAACAATAAGTTTCATTTAAAAACTGATCCTAAAACCATGAGCTCTAAATAAAAAGATTACTGACGCTATCATAATTATGAATCCGATAGATTGCTTCGGCCAAGAGTCCAGCGACGGTAAGCTGAACAAATTTATTGCATGCTTTCGCCTCAGCAGAAAGGGGGATCGTATCGGTAATAATCACCTGTTCAATTCGAGATTTCGCAATCCGCTCAATAGCTGGCCCAGACAAAACTCCATGTGTTGCTACTGCAAAAACCCTTTTAGCT
This sequence comes from Bacteriovoracaceae bacterium, assembly GCA_023250755.1. Taxonomy (GTDB): domain Bacteria; phylum Bdellovibrionota; class UBA1018; order UBA1018; family UBA1018; genus JAHFAC01. The sequence continues at coordinate 593 of JAHFAC010000262.1, forward strand.
CCCTGATCCAATACCGCAGAAGCCGCCTCTGTGAGTGTGCCCGCCGTATCGATCATATCATCCAAATCACCGCAACCTTGCCCTCGACCTCACCGACAATGTTCATTGCCTTAGCAACGTTAGGTGCCGTTCTTCGTTTATCGATCATAGCCACTGAGGCATTAAGGCGTTTTGCAAATGCCCGTGCCCGCTCTACGCCTCCCGTGTCTGGACTCACCATCACTAGATCCCCCAAACCTGCAACTTCTTTTTTCACATAGTCAAGAGTCACGGGTGAGGCAAATAAGTTGTCAAAAGGAATATTGAAAAAACCTTGAATCTGACCGGCGTGAAGATCCATCGCAACTACACGGGTCGCTCCGGCTGCGACAAAAAGATCCGCAACCAATTTGGCGCTAATCGGGGTCCGAGGTGCCACCTTTCGATCCTGCCGCCCATATCCATAGTAGGGTACGACCGCAGTGATCTCCTTAGCACTCGCCCGCTTAAGCGCGTCGATCATCACCAAAAGTTCCATGAGAGTGTCATTAACGGGGCGACACGTGCTTTGAATTACATAAACATCCCGACCACGGACGTTTTCGCCAATTTCAACAAAAACCTCACCATCACTAAAGCGCTTGACCTCGGCATTACCCAGAGGCTTTCCGAGGCGTTCACAAATTTTCTGAGCCAGTGGTTGGTTCGAATTTCCGGTTAGGATGACCCATTCTCTCATTCGCATGCCCGGGAACCTCCTCTAGAGTATATTAATTAATGGTATTGAGCGATATCGCAATCACCCCAAAGTCTCAAGAAATATCAGGATCTGTAACCGACTCCTTAGGTACTCAGATCAGAGGGAAAATGCTGATGGTCTTTTAATGCGGTTTTAAGCCATTCGAACGTCTTTTGTGCTACCAGGGAATGAGTTCGATCTCTTAAAGAGGCAACGCTAATTGCGTTTTTAAGCGGCCTGCCGCAGCCTGTAAATCGATGAATTTTCTGTCCTTCTTTCTGAAGCTTCAAAAGCAAGTGGTGAGGTAAAATGCCGGCGCCCAGACCATGGAGAATCAGTCTAGCGATCCCTTGAACATCCATGACCACAGCCTTGACCTTTAGATTCACGCGCTTAGTGTTTAGATGGTGGGAAAACCACATTCTTAAAACAGGCTCTTCGTCTTGATATTCGACATAATTTAATGATTCAAAATACTGCCGATTAAATTTATTAAGTTTCTTTTGTTTAAGCCAATCCGGGTGAATGCACAGATCCAGGACTTCATCATAAACTTTTTCAGTAATAATTCGCCGATCTACCGGAAAGTCGTCTATAAATGCGAAATCAATACTTCCTTGAAGGATCTCAGTATTCATCGTTGAAGCAAAACCAAGGCGAAATTTGAACTTCACTTCAGGGTGGTTTTTGCCAAACTCAGATAACAGCGGGAGAATCACATTATTTCCAAACTCAATGGGCACACCAACCGTAACCGTGCCCGAAAGCTGCTTATGGCCGCCTCTGACCTCTCCAATCGCCTGCTCTAGGGTCTGAAGTCCCTGAGAAATCTTCAAAAAAAGCGCCGTCGATGCTGAAGTAGGAACAAGGCGCTGGCGAATTCGATCAAAAAGCTGAACACCCAATACCTCTTCAATCGACTTGATGTGCTGACTCACCCCTGACTGGGTAAGATGCAACTCCTTGGCTGCGACCGTCATGCTTCTCTTGCGATAAACAGACTCAAAAATCCGCAAGTGGTTCAAATTAATCGCATCAATCAACATGATGCGTGTTTAGCATAGATCATTAGATGTTTTAATTAATTTCTTAGACCCCCCCACTCTTTGACGCTACCCATTTAGGTAGGCCCATCATCATGAGATGAGCCTACCCAATTCAATTTTTTATGCTGCTTTTTCGGTATGAACTTTCTCTTTCGGTTCCTCGATTTTAATTAATTTCGCCTTAGAGATCTCCACCTTAGGCAAAGAAATCGAAAGTACGCCATTTTGAAATTTTGCCTCCACCCGGTCCATATTTACCCCGGAAGGGAGAGTAAGCACCCGCTGAAAGGCACCGTAATCCCTTTCAATATACTGAGGACGCTTTTTCGAGATCCCCTGCTGGCTTTTTCTATCGTCTCGACGCTCCTCTTTGCGCTCTCCGCTGATAAAGAGCAAATGATCTTTGAGTTCGATTTTGACATCTTCTTTGCTCATCCCAGGCAAATCCATAGTAATGAGAAAATGCGTGTCCGTTTCATCTAAGTCGCACGGCGGAGAAAATGCGTAAGCCGACTCCCGCTCAAAAGAACCCACTGGATACGGATCCCCAAACATTTCACCAAACAGCCGATCCATCTTGCGTTGCATGTGCGTGATCATTCGAAATGGATCCAATCTTTCACTACGCCAAAGCTCAGGTAAATTCTTCATAAATAATTCCTCCTAAGTAAATTTTGCATTGCGGACAACCACACATCTTTAAATAGTATCGATTAATAATGTTGCAATTGATGAGCCATGACATTTAAGCGCTTCTGCAGCACCTTAAAATCCTATGCTCACCCCACCCAGCGCACCGAAACAAATTGTGATCCTGGAACAAATTGAACCTGAAGGCGTGTAGACTTTTCATCAGACCGCCATACGTAGGAATGCTCCCAATGCGTCCTAGGTTTGCTGAAATGAGTGCTGAGTTGGACGGAGTCTGATAGCTCAACTCTAAAGAAGAGATGAATAGCATTCCATCTCTTCTGAGTGGTCCGAGCTAAATCCAGCACCTGATTAAATGCAGAATTGCAATCAACTCCTAAACAGTAGCTCTTTAAAAGATGTTCAGTCCCTACAGCTACTGAGTCACTCAAATCTCCGGACCTAACTTGGCGTGAAAGCTCAGGGGTCAACGCCTCCTCAATAAACTTCGCAGAAGATGTCCCTGCAAAAGCTGAAGTATAAGAATCAAAAATTTCTCGAACAGAATTCTCAACCCTGTCGCTCCAAATCGGCTGTGCATAAACAAAAAGCCGTGAAGGCACGATCTTTTTGATGCTAGGATGCCTTCTTTTAAAATCATAACAAAGCTCTACGATGTTCTCTTCAGGACCCAGTAGGCCAATGGTTTCTGTCACCAAAACTTCAGGGCTATCTTTAAGTGAAACATCGTAAGAACGTGCATTGATCATCTGTATTTTATATTGGTACGGTCTCAAAATTTTCTGTGCAACCCCAGTGGTGGCTGAGCAATATTCGATAGAATGCACT
>JAHFAC010000263.1 GCA_023250755.1 Bacteriovoracaceae bacterium
TTTTGCGAGGCTTTAGTTGGTTTAAAATCCCTCTTCTTTTTTCTGTGTCTCCCCGCGTAATAGAATTGAGTGAAGAGCGATGCGCAATCAAGATCCCTTTGACGCGATGGACACGAAACCATTTGGGATCCATGTATTTCGGTGCTCTATGCATCGGTGCAGACTGCGCAGGGGGCTTGCTTGCGATGCGTTTGATTCAGCAGTCAGGAAAAAAGGTTTCATTAATCTTTAAGGACTTTCGAGCTGAGTTTCTGAAACGTGCTGAAGGCGATGTTCACTTTGTTTCTGAGCAAGGAATAGAGATTCGTGCCCTGGTTGAGAGAGCCATTCAGACGGGTGAGCGAGAAAACATGCCCGTTCGGGTTCTAGCGTTCGTTCCTTCGAAGCAAGGCACTGACCCCGTCGCACGCTTTGAGCTGACTCTTTCGCTAAAGAGGCAGGTTTGAGAGTATCATTTCAGGGAATGAGCAAGCCAAGTGATGATCAGATGAAAACAAACAGTAAAACTAAAATAGTAGTAGATGCCCTAACCCAGTTTTGTTGACTCAAATTAACCCCCATAAAGTTGTTTAACTATTTGAAATCATTTAAAAATAATAGCATTTTTTTGCATTGCAAAGCAGCATATTCGCGTGTATCCCTTTTAGGCCGGTTGGAGGTGTACTCAATTGATTTGTTATTCTCGATGCGGTGTCAAGCAAAAGCCGGTCACAGTTCTAATAAAATCACTTCTTTTAGTTGTGCTCAGTGGATTTCCGCTAGGCTATTCTTGGGCAGCCGCTGAAACTGCTTCTACAGGCAATGTGAGTATGGAAACCGTTGGTTATCTTGGCCAAGCTCATGCCGACCGAGAATCCATCTTTTCTTCTATGCGTGCAAATTGGGAAGGCAGCACTTGGGGAAGGCTTTTCGATACTCATGCTCAAGCCAATCTCATGCTGACTCTCAATCATACGGCTTATTCTTTTGCGGACTTACCCGATGCTTATTTGGCTACTTCAGCAGCCCTGAGTCCTGTTCAAGTAGCCCTGGGACGAAAAACGGAATCTTGGAATAAATTAGATCAGTTTTGGTCTCTTGGGATTTGGGAGCCCCGCTTTCGTTGGGATTATCTTGCGCCCCAAGAAGTGGGTCTGATGGGCACATTTGCTACCCTGGATCAACATTGGTTTCGACTCACTGCTTTTGGTAGTCCTATTTTTATTCCAGAGCGCGGGGTTCCGGTTGAATTTAAAGACGGCGTTTTTACTTCGCTTTCACCTTGGTTTTTGAATTTACCCTCTCAAGGCAATTTGCTGGGCACACCCACTCCCATTCGGTACCAGTTGGTTTCGCCCTCAGTCATGGACATTGTTTCTCACTTCGGCTTAGGCTTCTTGTTTCGAGTGGGTGAAAAAACGGGTCCATGGGGGTCAGTCGGCTATACCTATAAGCCGATTAATCAACTTCTGATCGGATATGATGGAAAATATGATCTCTCAACCACCACGATCAAGGCGAATCTTTATCCGCGCGTTCTTTATCACGAGCTGACATCGCTCGAGGTCGGTTACGGAGGAACTCCCGTTGAAGGATGGATATCCATGCTGAAAGAGCAGCCCATTCGAGATCAAACTTTACCCAGCTTGCGTACGCAGGAGATCCAAGATTCACTTGCGCTGGCATCGATGTTGGGCATTGATCTTTGGGGCAAAGGGGCGAGTGCGACTCGAGTTGAGTTGGGGAGTTTGCTCCAATGGGGCGGGGATGCTCCAGATCTCGGGCCGGACTCACAGCCTGGAGTCAATACATTTGAATCCCGATACCCCTTTCAGAATGCGGGAGTGGTTTCAGTGAAGACCCCCCTTTTTGGGCGACTCGGGCGACATTGGACAGTGCTCGGAAAAATGCTCTACGACTTTGGGAATCTCGGGACCATATTAGAAACTGAAGTCAAATACAGTCCCAATCCGAAATGGATGATGACCTTAGGTCTAGAGGTGCTCGGCTCTACACGGGAGCTTCAAGCGGGAGCAACCATGGATTTCATTAGTCGATATCGCGCCAATGATCGAGTACATGGGGGAATCAGTTATGTTTTTTAACTGGTATCCGAACAGCAGAGTGAGACAGGGGATTTTTTTCTGTTTGTTTTTGCTCGCGGGATGCTCTTTGCGTTTCAATGAATCTCCACCTCAGAACCAAGTGATTGACATAGGTCCTGATTCGGGTTGCCTTTCGGGAGCATCCGAGACGCTCAATCGCTATTTTCTCGGAGAGGGGAGTCCTGACTCCATTAGCGAATTTTTCAGATGTTCTTCTCGCTCACTCCAAATTTTTGTTGAACGGACCCAAGGAAGCGAGCCCGGCAAGTATAGCGCGCAAGAGTTGCGAAATTTTCTGGAACGGCACTTTCTCAAAGGAACTCGGATTTCCAACGGTTTTCTCTCGGATGCCATGGCTCTTAAGCAGTCCTTTTGGGGTGGGAGTGACCAGACCATCACCGTGGATGAAATCGACCGTGTGAGAAAGCTCTTTGAGATTTTTCGGGTTTACTCAGTCAAGCTTCACCCTTATCAGCCGTTGAGTCGTAATCATATTGCCGCGTTGAGTGCCGATGCACTTGAGACAGCGGTTTCCACGTTGAACGAAGCAAGCAATGCGATTGGAGATTTGATCCCCCAAAGCTCGACGGCTTACAGCTTTGAAAAGCTCGAGCACCTGATGTTCGAAATAGAGAGAATTTATGAAGATGGGGATTCAAAACCGCTGCGCTGCCACCTGCCCCTTATTGAGGTTTTAAAATCCACGCTATTGAGCTCAGAGACCCATGGAATTTCTGGGAAGGATTGGCCGAGGTTATTTAGAGTAGTTTCAGGATGGTACTCCCTTTTCCTTCGCTTGAGTTACGTCAGCGTAAACAATCTGGATTGGACCCAAGGTCGCGCGCACGAGATTTTCACAAAAGCCCTCCAGCAGGGGAAATCGTTGATGCAAGACGCTCTTTATCATCAACCTAATCAAACGATCACCTTTCAGGAAATTGATGAGTTGATTGATCTCTTGCCTTCTGAGAATTTGATTCTTGAAAAGAAAACAATGAAGGATTTGCTGAAGCGGTCCATCCAGAAAATACTCACTCCCCGCACTTATGGGACGGACTTGTCTCAAATTCCCGGCTTTACTTTGGATGGGTTGAATCACCTTTGGAGCCATATTGATGATTGGATTGTGGGTCAGCAACTCTTGGAGGCAGTTTTTGATCGACTTTCGATCAGCGAGAGCCGCCCCAAGGATGGGCTCTATTCGGTTAAGGATATTGTAGCGGAGATGGCGCGCTCTAAGGAAGGCGATGGGATTAAATCCCGCAAGCTTACTGAAAAAGAGAGCCGCCTGCTGTCTGAGTTTATTGAGATCATGCAAAATTGGCCTTCTTTTTTGGGTCCGGATTTGGATCCAAAAAATTCCAGTGAGATTTTATTCTCCCGTGATTGGCCAAATCGTCGTCAATCACTGAGTTTTCTTTCGATATTGAATTGGAGACTCAGACTCGTTCATTTGGTGCTCCGGGGGTACAGCTCTGATTTTGTAGAGATTGAGAATCATTATGGTGCCAATGAAAATGATCTAAGGGATTTAGAGCAGGATTTTCATCCTTTAATGATCGAAAAACATATGCTCCACCCGAGTCGAGTGGATGTTTATAAAAATAGATTTATTGAGGCGAATCTCTTTACCTTTGCTTCATTCGCCAATCCTTGGGTAAATGTTGAAGAGGTCACTCAGCTTTTCAGTTTTATGATTTCGGCTAAGCGCGTAGGAAAGCGAATTCACGATGATATCGGTAACCGC
>JAHFAC010000264.1 GCA_023250755.1 Bacteriovoracaceae bacterium
GCAGCTTTTCAGCGTCGGGATGAATTTCTGCGCGCGCTAACTCATGAATCCACCCTTGGTGGGAAAGTGGGATGTCCTTAGACTGTGCCATAAAGCCCCCTTTTTAGAGTGTATCCAACTGAGCAGCCTTGTCAATTTTTGGAAAAACAGAATAAAAAACCCCAAAGAGGCGAATAGTCAATTGGAACCCCATAATCTTTACGTGGGCGCCATATGACAGCTTTAGGCTTCCTAGTAAAACTAGGCATGCACACCACTGTCAGGGACAGCTCCCGGGTTTATTGACTGTCGGGTCCAATTACATGGTTCGCCAACCCTGGGGCAAGTTTGAGTATACATGAAAACAAAGGGACAAAACAAAGAAATGGAACAAACATCCGCGCTTTACACAGTCCACAGGAAATGACAAACTTTTATCTATCATGGCAGCTCAACGCCTGTTGGTAGCGGACGACAGCTTAACGATTCAAAAAGTAATTCGCCTTGCCTTGTCACAAGACGAATACGAAATTCAAACCGTTTCGGACGGAAAAGACGCACTCCAACAAATTTCACTCTTTCAACCTAAGATTGTCCTGATCGATGTCTCCCTTCCAGGAAGATCTGCTTTTGAAGTCAAGCGAGCCGTCAATGCAAGCAATGACCTGAGACCCGTCCGATTCATCTTGATGTCGAGCGCATTTGAAAAAATTGATGAGCCTCAAGCACAAGAAGTGGGATTTCATGGCCGGATCACCAAGCCTTTTGACCCCACTCAGCTCAGGAGCGTACTCAATCAGGTCATTGTTGATATGCCCACCCAAGAAACAGCCACACTTCACGATGACACATTTCCAATCATGATTCAGGAGCCTTGGGAAAAATCTGAAAATAATCTAATAACAAATGAGCTGGAAGATCCCTTTCCGGACCTCTCTCCGCCTCCTCTTTCACAGGTAAACTCAACTGACACTGAGATTAAAAAATTGACTGAGGCTACGTTACAGATGAATGAATCTGAAGATTTTCAGTGGAATATTAATGAAAATGCCAGAAAATTTCTTGGGCCCGAAGTCCTGGGAGAACCTCAATTTTCAGATCTGCGAACAGTTGAGCCCACCCTCCCCCCACCTCCTTCACTCTCGGATCTGGACGGTGTCACTCTCAAAATCGATGCCCCCTTGCACAGGATCACACCGCCTCCTTTTCCACCCTTGAATGCAACCGCTTCGGCAGATCCCGACGTCATGGCGCTCAGCACAGGACAAATGGAGGAGTTATTAAAAAAACAGCTCCAAGATACCCTGGAAAAAATGGCTCGAAAAATCCTGCCCGATATCGCTGAACGAGTAATCAAAGAGGAGATTCACAAGTTGCTTCAGGAGAAGCACTGATCCGTCTTAATTTTACATCCTCTGCGAATAAATGTGTTTCGCCGCCTTGCTTGAGACGAACGCACAGCTCACCCCGTTCTCCCAAACCGAGAACAGTACCAGTTCCTCCAACCCCTTGAGTCGAGGTGGCTTCTGAACCCCACTCAATTTCAACCCCCGGGCGAAGAACTGCCAGGCGCTCATACTCCGTGGCGATGAATTCAGATCCCTGTTGAGACAACTCACCGAAAACATGAAGCCAGGATTCAATAATCTTCAGGCGAACACGGTCAGCATGAATGGGACCGGCTGGGGAAGAAAGCTCACCCGTGAGAGAAGCCGTTTTTTGATCAAGGTCATCAGGGGCCGTGGCGCAATTCAACCCAAGCCCCACCAGGATAAAAGAGCCTTTTCGCCCACCCACGCTCTCGCACAAGATCCCGCCTAACTTTGCTCCTTCAAGCCATAGATCATTGGGCCACTTGATTCTGACATCAATGGCTTGAAATTCTTTTCGCAAACTTCTTGCAACACCCACGGCGGCGGCCAAGGGGATCCAAGACCAGAGCTCCGTTTTTTCAAGGCGGATCACCATGGAGAGAAAAAGATTCCCCTCCATCGAACACCATTCTCGGCCTAAGCGTCCACGGCCTTTTTCTTGTAAGCGAGCGGAGATCCAAGTTCCATGAGGATGATTTGCCTCACCCAACGTTCGTGCAAGATCATTGGTTGAACCGCATTTTTCGATCACTCGATTTGCAACGGGGTTCGTATTCATTTGAGTAAAAGTGACAGGTCCATTGCACGTACAGAATGAGTCAAAGATCCGCAAGAGAGCACATGAACTCCCTCCACGACATACTTCGAAATATTCGACTCGTCGAGCCCACCCGAAACTTCAACCAAAATTTTAGAATCGAGCTTCGAAATCAACCGCATTGCGGCTCTGACTTGAGATGGACTGAAGTTATCGAGAAGAACAACCTCTGCCCCAGACCTCAATGCAACCTGAAGCTCATCAAGAGTGCGAACCTCGATCTCGAGCTTTAAACCATGAGGAATCACTTTGCGGACCCCCTCAATGGCCTGATCAATTCCACCTGCTGCTGTAATGTGATTTTCTTTAATGAGAACCCCAGCCGCCAAACTCACACGGTGACTTAGCCCCCCACCGGCTAAAACCCCCAGGATAGCCAAATCCCGATATCCCGGAAGTGTTTTGCGAGTCATTGTCACGCGAGGCAGAGGAATTTTTTTTGCCGCTTTCTCTACGAGATGGACCAAATGCTGTGTCCTCGTGGCAATTCCACAAACATAGGCGGCTAGGTTCAAGAACGGCCGTTCCAGGGCCAGAATCGACCGAGTCGAACCCTTCCATTCCTGAATGACATCACCTCGCCTCACTCGGTCTGCGTCTTTGAAAAAACTCTTGATCTGAACAGGTCCACCCATTTCACCAGAGAGAGAAATCGCCGCGGGAGTGAGTCCGTCAGCGGCCCAAATCCCATTTGATTTTGCCACTAGTACTGCATTTGAATTCACTGACTTCAACGGACCCGATTTTAGGCTCCCCAAAGCAGTCCAATCCCATTGCCATTGATCTTCGTTCAGTCCTGCCTCGAGAGCCTTTTTCCATATCGACATGCCCCAGTCTTAATGCTTTTTCCCGATGGAGGCAATGCTTGAGCAGCTTCATGAGATAGGCTAAGAGATAAGGATGACTCAACGTGAGCCCACTGGACGCCTCCCCCTTCAAATCCGACCGCTTTTGATCGAAACCGGAGTCACGCGCTACGCCGAAGGCTCTGCGCTGATCAAAGCTGGATTTACCCAGGTCCTCTGCACTGCCTCGGTCGAAGAAAAAGTCCCTGAATGGTTAAAAGGCAAGGGCAAGGGTTGGATTACCGCCGAATACTCCATGCTTCCGCGCGCAACCCATACCCGAAGCAAACGGGATCGAGAGAAGGTTTCGGGCCGTACGCAAGAGATTCAACGCCTGATCGGTCGAGCTCTTCGAGCCATGGTGGATCTTAGTGCTCTCGGAGAGCGCTCGATCCTCATCGACTGCGACGTTCTCCAAGCCGATGGAGGAACTCGCACTGCATCGATCTCAGGTGCCTGCGTAGCACTTGCCATCGCACTCGATAAACTGTCGAAAGAAGGAAAGCTCCCTGGAAAAGCTTGGATCGACACCGTAGCGGCCGTCAGCGTTGGGATCAAAAGCAGCGAAGTTTTAGCTGATCTGGATTACAATGAGGACTCAAGCTGCGACGTCGATATGAACTTTGTCGTCACCGGACGCGATCTCTTTGTCGAAGTACAAGGGACAGCCGAAAAGACGGCCTTTTCGAAATCCGACCTCGATCGCATGACCGATGCCGCTCTCGGCGCAATTCGGCAAATCAGGCTAATTCAAACGGATGCGCTGAAGAGGTCGTTAGTAATTTCAGGTTAATCCTACCTTATTCAT
>JAHFAC010000265.1 GCA_023250755.1 Bacteriovoracaceae bacterium
ATCGCTTCATCAGTTGATCCAAGGAGCGTCTGGTTCCGCAAACCCTGCCGCCACTAAGCTGAGCGCAATCAGGTTGCAAGGTGCTTCGACGAATGCTGATCTCGCCCATGTCCCAGAAAGGGCGTTGGTCGGTGAACTTCAACGCCGTGGCTGGGATGTCACCCTCAAACCTATTGGTGGTGTGGTATTAGGCGAGAAGGGTCAATGAGCACCGAAAAGCCGATCAAATACCCGCTGAAGCTCACCATCAACGGACATAAGATCAGTTCAGTACTGATCGGCAGGCACTACGTCGTTAAACATGGAAAGTATATGAACGACGAGTTGATTTTGCGACTGGTGGCAACACTGGACGGTGGAAAATTTCCTGTGGACTCGACGACGAATGGGACTGATTACTATTCGGCGGATGTGCTGGTCGAGGAAACTGGAAAAATATATCGCCTAGTCTGGTTATTTGAAGGAAAATTATTGGAAGTTTTAGGTGTAGTGAATGCCTACCGCCGAAGAGCGAGAAAGAAGTGAGATTATGAAAAGCAAACTGGAAAAACTGACGTCAAAAGAAATCGAAGCCATTACTCAGAAAACGAGGCGGAAGAACAATGTCCCTCTAGTAGTTTCTAAGCCAGCGCAGATCTCTTTCAATGAAGAGTTGAATGCGAAGATAGAAGTTCTATCAACGGCTCAGGGAGTGCCAGCGAAAAAATTTGTTACCACGCTTCTCAAAGAAGACATTGACCGTCTTTGGAAAATCTATAAGAAGGCAATTTAAAGAGCAGAAATTCGCGAATGAGTCTCTGCTCTCGATAACCAAAAAGATCAGTCCTTAATTTGTCTGAAGCCTTGAAATGGTTGGGGTGATAGGGATTGAACCTACGACTTCGTCCGTGTGAAGGACGCACTCTCCCGCTGAGTTACACCCCAACATATGACGGGACGATTGAGATTCTTTTTTCTCCCACTCTCCCATTTTGATTAAGACCAAATTCTTCATAGACCAAAAAACCTTACTCGTGTCCCGGGCTGGTTGTCAACGCTGTGCTTGGGGATCAGTTACCCTTTTCCAGGCCGCAATAAAATGCAGGACGGTGCGGTGGAGAGGCTCTGGCAATGGAGCGCCTCCTTTTTTCATGGCTTGCCAAAGTGCGGGGGTTTGACTCATGTTCCAGAGACCTTCATGGTCAAGCGGAGTGTTTGTATTGCAGCTCGGCTTTAAGTGAGGGATTCCACCATTAAAGTCCGAGCCGATCATGATTTGTGAAGGCTGAATGTTCTCCTGAGTGAGTTCACGATAGTGGGTAATCAAAGCAGGAAGTCCACCCTCACAAGGATTTTTGCAGGAGAAAGCACAAAGGTCCTGTTGGATTTGAGTGCCCGCGAGCATTTGCTCACTAGGCATAAGCCCAATCACACCGCCACTTTTTCGAAGCTCATCGAGTTGCCAGTGAGCGATTCCGCGCTCAGCCCCGTGATAACGGCGGAGCACTGTGTGCGTGTAAAGCAAGGGTTGTCCCGCATTGAGCATCAAAGGAATTAACTCTCGTTGAGCAGCATCAGACGAGTGAGCGAGATCAATCCAAACTCGGCGTTGGATCAAGGAGTTTGCGAGCGCACGCCCGTCAAGGGATAGCCCATGGTCGTTAAGAATCACCTCAGGATCAGGTGGAACTGGTTTTTCTCTATGCTTTCGAAAAAAAGTGAGTTCTTTGACCCAAAACCGAAGCCACCCGATGGGAGTGGCGAGTGCCTTGATTCCTTTAAGAAAGGCAGGACCCCCGAACCGGTCATCGGTAAAGTGAAGAAGCGTGACGATTCGGATTCCTCTTTGATCAATGAATTCTCGGAGGTCGTTTTCAGTCTCTAAAATGCCAGAGGCTCCTTCGAGTGAAAGAATCAGGATGCGGCGTCCATCCGAAATCCCCCGCATCGCCTCAGCCGCACTTCGCGCAATCAGCCAATTGGGATGAGTGGCGGTAAAATGCTCGGCTTGTGCGATTTGCCGCCGAATCGAATCTCTGGGCGACAGTTTAAAAAAAGGATGTGCATAAAGGGATATCACCACGATTCGATCGCCGGATTGTTCAAGCATCGGTGGATTGGCTTGTGAGGAGAATCCATCCTTCCAGTTTTGAGCCATCAGAGGGCCATCGAAGTCTCCATGAAAGAACCAGCCCAATCCCTCTTTCATAAACAGATGGGCATGGAGATCAACGGTCTCATTGAGTTGAAGGGGTTGAAGGGTCTGAAGAACTTGGGTGATCGGTTCTGCATGAGCCCAGGTAACCAGAAAAAGAGAGAGGATCCAGAATGATCGCCAAACATTAAGGAGCATGGAGGTTAGTCCTTTCTTGATTCACTGGCACGCTTCAGACGATCTGAAATCGCGAGACCAAGCCCATTTTCGGTGGGGCAGGGTTCAGCGAAAATTAGCGTGGCTGAAGAGTGGTCGAGAAATCTGAGCTTTTTGAAAAATTCACGAGCTGCTTCTTCAAGATTTCCGCTCACTGAAAGCAGTGCAGTCGTAACTGTTCGCTCTGTGAGATGAGCGAAAGCTTGTCCAATTTGTTGCTCATCACCAGAGAAAACCAGCAGACCCAAATGGGGTGCCAACCGAGGTGGTGGGAGAATATTTTTTTCAGTTAGATTTTTCATCTGAGCAGAGGTGAGCGAGACCACTGGAGAGGGGAGGAGTCTGAGGGACTTTGCCGGAGCGTAGTGTTGTGGAAGGAGGCCCGGCGAGAGGAGTGCGGTTGAGTCTGAAATCCTCCGAATGGGTATGCCCAGACAGTTCTCAATGCTTTCGACAGAAATTCCGCCGGGCCTGAGCAAAGTGACTTGGGCCTGTGCGTCGATTGAAATAACAGTAGATTCTAAGCCCACCTCGCAGGGCCCGCCGTCTAAAATAAAATCAATCCGATCACCGAGCTCGCGAGCGACATCTTCGGCGCAAGTGGGGCTGATTCGTCCGAAGCGATTTGCGCTGGGTGCGGCCAGCGGAGTGCCCGCTGCCTCGATCAGCATTTTCGCTACCGGATGACGAGGCATGCGGATCGCCACAGTCGAGAGTCCACTGGTGACCAAATCGGGAACTGCAGAGTGTTTGGGGAGGACCAGAGTGAGAGGACCTGGCCAAAATCTCCTCGTCAGTAATTCAGCTCGGTCTTTTGCAGGGGTAGACAGCGCTGACTCGTCGACCAGGAGATTGAGTGGCGATTCCGCAATGTGGACAATCAGGGGATCGAACTGTGGACGTTCTTTGGTGGAAAAAATCCGGGTTAGAGCATTTTGGTTAAAGCAGCTTCCGGCCAAGCCGTAGACTGTTTCGGTGGGCATGGCGACAATCCCTCCAGCGCGCAAATGCTCGGCGGCTTGAGCGATGTTTTCAGGAGTGGGTGGTAAAATCCGGGCTTTCACGGCTTTGAGGCCTTGTTTAAGTGAGATTGCCAATGGGTTTGAAATGATTTCCAGACTTCTTCCATCTTCATGCCACGAGAGCCTTTGACCAAGATGACATCGCGGTGGCGGACACCAGAGAGGAGTTCACGTGCCAGCTCTTCGCAGAAATCAAAGTGTTGGGCGAATCCTTGAAAACCTCGTTTTTTCAGCTCATCGAGGAGCGCTTTCATCCGCGGGCCGTAGAGGAGCACGTGTTCGATTCCGTGATGTAAAATGGACCGAGCGAGTTCTCGATGAAAGCTCTCTTCATCGGGTCCGAGCTCGAGCATATCACCGAGACAAGCCCAGCGCCGTGCTTTTTTAGGACACCGCTCGGTCAATAAATCGAGAGCGACCGAAATCGAAGTCGGAT
>JAHFAC010000266.1 GCA_023250755.1 Bacteriovoracaceae bacterium
AGCACTTTTTTAATATCCGTTTGCACAAACGCAATCGTGGGCGCAAAAAAAGTGGTAAAAACACCAATCACTGCTACGACATGCATTGCCACGGGTGACAGACTGTAAAGGAAGTTCAACCTAGAAACCATATAGATGCCAGAAGTCACCATGGTTGCTGCGTGAATCAGCGCAGACACCGGGGTGGGACCGGCCATGGCGTCCGGAAGCCAAACATAAAGGGGGATTTGCGCAGATTTCCCCATGCATCCAACAAAGAGAAGCAGGCAAATCGCTGTAATTGTGCTTGGCAAGATGTCCGCAGATAATCCCGCTTCGTGCGCATGAGCAATCGCCTTTCGAAGCGCCTCAAAATCAAAACTGCCAAAAGTTGTAAAAATAAGAAACATCCCGAGCAAAAAACCAAAATCGCCAATTCGATTGACAATAAAAGCCTTTTTTCCTGCCCGCGCCTTCTCTTCGTCAGCATACCAATATCCAATTAAAAGGTAACTACAGAGACCAACCCCCTCCCATCCCAAGAAGAGAATCGGTAACGAAGCGCCCAAAACAAGGACTAACATCGCAAAACAAAAAAGGTTCAAATAAGCAAAAAACTTTCCGGGGGTGGCGTCATGCCCCATATAGCCGATCGAGTAAATATGGATCAAAGCACCTACACCGCTTACCACCAGCGTAAAGAGAGAGGAGAGTGGATCCAATCGGAACACAAAATCGAGCTGAAAAGCCCCAAAATGGATCCAAGGAAAAATCATCTGCTCGATGCTTCTCGCCTCCTCGGGCATGGCTTTTAGACTGAGAAACAGAAACAAAGAAATGACAAATGATGCCATCACCGCGGCTGAAGCAATGACACCCGTGACAACTGCTCCGGCCTTTTTTCCCCCGGTCGGTGCCTGAAAACATGCGTACCAAAAACCATTCACTAAAAAACCTAAGAGGGGAAAAAAAACAATCAGTGCCAGCATCGAATCACTCCCTTAAAAGACGGATATCATCCGTATCCACACTTTTTAAAGTTCTGAACATAGCAATGACCAATCCAAGGCCAACAGCAGATTCTGCCGCTGCAACAGTAATGATGAAAAAAACCGCCATTTGCCCCCCCATATGATGCAAAATTTTAGAGTAAGCAACAAAAGTGAGGTTTACCGCGTTCAACATCAATTCAATCGACATCAGGATGACCAAGATATTTCTCCGAATCATCACCCCAGCCAATCCAATGCTGAAAATAGCGGAGCAAAAAGCCAACACAACCCAAGGCTCAATGGGCATTCCTGTTTGCATTCCCCGCCTCCTTTCGCTTCGCGATAGCCACTGCCCCAATCATTGCCCCCAAAAGCAAGATAGAGGTGAGTTCAAACGGAAGAATATATTCAGAAAACATCAACTCAGAAAGAACCTGGGTGTTTCCTCCTGCTGCATCGACCTGTTCGGGAGAGAACGGCCCTCGAAAAATCGGAAGCGGACTCTCTTTCAAAGCCCAGGTAAACAACCCAAACGCAACCAAACAGAGGATCATTGCCGCAAGCCGTAACCCCCAGTGGGATCTCCCGAGGTCAAATGAAGGGGTATCCGCATTCAACAACATAATCACAAAAACAAACAGAACCATGATCGCTCCGGCATAAACAAGGATCTGCAAAGCTGCAATCAGGTGTGCGCCCAAAAGAGCGTAAATACCGGCAAATGCAAAAAAAACTATGACAAGACTAAAGGCACTTGCGACAGGGTTCTTTTTAAAAACAACAAGCAAGGAAAACGCTACCGCGAAGCCAGCAAAAAGATAGAAAAAGCTAGGTGAGATGTCCATTTAAGACCTCCTTCTCTATTTATTGCCTCGTTGCTCAAGCAAAAAGCCCTTCTCATAAACTTCTCGCCGCGACTGGCTCATCTCATAAACAGTACTCAATTTAATTGCATCTTTAGGACAAGCCTCTTCGCACATCCCGCAAAAGCAACACCTCAGCACATCGATCTCAAACTGGACCGGATACTTTTCTTTATCCGGCCGCTCTCCGGCAACAATGTGGATGCACTCTGCCGGACAAACCGTCGGACAAAGCATGCAAGCGGTACAGTTTTCAACGCCGTTTGTTGCCTTGATGTAGTGAACACCCCGAAATCGATCGGAATAATTACGCCGCTCTTCGGGATATTGAATCGTGACCTTTTTGGCAAAAATCATGTTCTTGATTGTGATCCAAAGTCCTTTTGCAATATCGACGATATAAATCTTCTGTGTGAGGCTCTTCTGGGGTTTGAGCAGCATATCTCAGATCACCTTCCAGTAAATCAATGCACCCGTGAGAAAAATGTTCGCCAGCGAAAGCGGGAGCATTACTTTCCAACCAAAATTCATGAGTTGATCATAGCGAAATCGGGGAAGTGTCCAACGCACCCATACGAAGAACCAGAGAAACGCCGCGACTTTGATTGTAAAAGAGGCCGTCTGAAAAACGACTCGCGCCCATTCATGAGGCATCCCCGTAAAACCCAGGGCATCGAAAATCCAGGTCAGTGGCCAAAACATCTGCCACCCCCCAAAATAAAGCGAAACCATCAATCCTGAAGCCGTAGTCATATTTAGGTATTCTGCCATCATAAAGATCGCGAATTTCATGGACCCATATTCAAGATGATACCCGGCGACCAATTCAGACTCCCCCTCAGGAAGATCAAACGGAAGGCGATTAGTCTCAGCAAAGGCGGCAGTCAAAAAAATAAGAAAGCCAAGAGGCTGAATCAATACTCCCCACTTAGGAATCATGAGCGACCCTAAATAAATCCATGCTTCACCCTGACTGGCGGCAATATCACCCAACCTAACGCTTGAAAAAACCATGATGATGCCGATAACCGAAAGCCCCATCGAAAGCTCATAACTGATCATTTGCGAGGAGCTTCGAAGACTGCCGAGAAGCGAATACTTATTATTGGAAGACCAGCCCGCCATAATGATTCCGTAGACGCCAAGCGAGGCGATCGCAAAAATGTAAAGGAGCCCGACGTTCAAATCGGCGACCTGAAAACTAATAGTACGTCCCTCCACTAAAATCGGGGCAGCAAAAGGGATCACGGCAAAAGTCATAAAAGCAGGAATGAGCGACAAAAGAGGAGCCAAGACAAAATAAAAAGCAGTGACATGCCCAGGAATTAAATCTTCTTTAAAAATAAGCTTAATCGAGTCAGCCAAGGGTTGAATGAGGCCCAAAGGCCCCACGCGATTCGGGCCAAGTCGATTTTGCATCAATGCTGAACCCCGGCGTTCCACCCACACCATGAGAGGCACAGATGAAACAAGGACCAAAATAACTCCTACAGCCTTGCCGATCAGTATGCACCAACCGAGTGTGTCCATCGTTAATTTACCCATTTCATCAAAATTTCTGCGAGATACTTACATTGCCCCGGAGGGAGGGTCGCACGCTTAAATTTTTGTTCTCGGCCCTCAATATTGAAAACCGTACCCTCTTTTTCTGTAAAAGCCGTCCCCGGAAGCACCGCTTGAAATTTCTGCGCTTGGGGCTGGCTGAAAACACCCACCCCAACCATCGCGACTCCCTTGATCTCAGGCAAAATCGCTCTTCCGCCCCGAAACACGAGAACTGCCTCTGCGCCAGGGGGTAATGATTCAAATCCACGTAGGCCGAGTTTTTCTGCGCCGAATAGATTGCTCGTTTTGCTCTTCGTTTTTAAAATCTTATCTGCAGATCCATCGTCTTTGGTATTTCGAATTCCGGGAGTTCCATAGTGAAAGATATCGGCCTCCGAGTAGTTTTTTTCTATAAATCGGTGGATCAGC
>JAHFAC010000267.1 GCA_023250755.1 Bacteriovoracaceae bacterium
GATGCCGAACGGATCTCAAACTCCGCTTCTGGCTTAGGATCAGTACACAAAACAAGGCGGCCTCCCTGATAAGCCTCATTCTCAAGCTCTTTAACGATTTGAGTGAGTTCCGGGTCAGAAGGAACAAAATAAAGCAGCATTTTATAGGCATCGAGTGCTTCGTTGAGCCGTCCAAGCATCAAAAACGACTCACCCAAAAGACGCTGCGCTACCAAATTGTCTGGGGCATCCCGAACAACCGGCACGAGTGTACTCACGACCTCTAAGTAAAGCTTCTTATCAAAAAGAGCGCGGGCTAGCGCAACCTTTCCACCAATAAAGCCGGGATGAACCAGCAAACCCTCGCGTGCGATCTCAATGGCCTCGTCAATGAGCCCCGTCTTTCGATAGGCCTCAGCCAACGGAGCAAAAACTCGAGAAGTTGGATCCTCCTGATATTTTTTGAGATAGCCATAAAGCACGGGTGAAGGGTGTTTTAATTTCATCAGCCGCTCAGCCCCGCTTCTTTCTCGTTGATGATCCGCGGAGTAATGAAGATAAAGAGCTCAGACCGGTCCGTCGCCTGAGACTCGCTTCCGAAGAGCCAGCCTATAATTGGGATCTTGCGCAAGAACGGAAAGCCCGAAGATTTCTTTGAATTCGTCATGGTATAAATCCCACCAATCACCAGCGTAGAGCCGCTTTCGACGACGACGATCGTATTTAAACTTCTTTTAGCAATCCCATTGTTTTGATTATCAAGCGCCAAAGGAATATCTCTTGAAATCCCGAGTTCAAGCATAATATTGCCATCGTTGGTAACCGTAGGCTTCACATCCAAGCTCAAATTCGCGGATTGCACCGTCGCCACGGGGACCACCCCCACTCCAGGTATGCTGCTGGCGCCAGGAACGAGGACTGGCGTGCCTTGGACGATATTTCCCTTCTCCTTGTTGAGGACCACGGTTTTGGGCGAAGCGATCACTTGGACTTGGCTTTCCCTTTCGCCCAAATTCAAAAGAGCGTTCAGGCGTTTGACACCGGGAAGAAAACTCAGCGTCGGGAAAGAAATTCCAAATCCCCCGCTATCAGCGGTGGTTTTTCCAATTGCTGTTCCATCCGCAAAAGCCCCAGGGCTGCCGATTAAGGCATCCACCGGGTTGGCCTGAGTAAAGCTGGCAAAAAACTGGGGGGTCGCAGCATCGGCCAACGAATTTCCGACACCTATACCTCCATTAATCTGACTGGCAAATTGCTCACTTGCCTCGACAATCTTTGCTTCAATCATCACTTGTGGAGTTTGCGTGTCCAAGATTTCAATCAACTTCTTCATTCGCTCAACATTGTCAGGGATATCTCGCACAATGATGCTGTTTGTTCGATTATCTAGTTGAACCACAGCCCCAGTCCCAGAAGGATCGGTACCGGCGGGCCCGCCCGCTGATCCGAACCGGGTTAAAATCCCTTGAAGCTCCGCAAGATTCGCATAGCTGATCGGGAAGACTCGCGTAATCAAAGGCGCCGTAGCCTCGCTGGCCCGTTTTGCGCGAAGCTGCTCTTGTTTCTCCGTGGCGAGATTCCCCAACGTCATCACTCGAAGCACATTGTTATTGCGCTCAGCCCCCAAGCGAAGGGTGTGAAGGACCGTATCCAATGCAAGATCCCACGGAACATCCGTAAGGGATAAAGTGATTTTGCCCTTCACATCATCTCCTAAAATAATATTGAATCCACTGGCTTCGCCAATGAGGCGAAAAACATCGACCACTTCAGCGTCACGAACTCGGAGAGTGATGGGACGGCCAATAAAGCGCTTGGTCTCACGAGCCTCAAAAAACTCCTTAAGTTTATCTGCTTTTGAGTTGAACTCCGAGGGCAGTGTTACAGATTTTGCTTCAGCTATTTTAGATTCTGACTTTGATAGGGACTCAGTTTGAGGCTCCGAAGCTTTGCTCTCTTCTTTAGCCACCCTAGCCACTCCCCCCACAGGAATCCTAACCCGAAGAAGATTCCCTTCCTGCTTCACGTCTGCCGCAGTCATTTCACGCAACTGAATCACCATGCGAACCAGTTCTTTTCCTTCGACTTGATAGGGACTGATAAAATTGACCTGGCTTCGAAAAGAGGATGTATCAAATCCCTTTTCCAAGGTTTTATTGGCCAGCTTGGCATCTTTAAACTCTAAGATCACTTGCTTGTCCGGTGTGTTTTCTTGTTTTTCAAAGACCAAAGGCCCATCGGCGTGAATCAGGATCTCACTTGGGTCTTGTGTACCTAAAAACTCGACCTGAGTGATCTGAGTAGAAGATTGACCGATCTGACTCCAAAGCAATATGCCAATCAAACTAACAAACCTACAATATCGCCTACAATTCATAGTTGCCCCTCACTGACCACCCGAAGGTGGTTTTGGAATAGACATTGAACTCGTCTGGGTTGGTGCCATCAACTGATCAGGAGGTGGCGCAGCCATCACCGGAGGCTTTATCTCTGCAACCAGGTGAATCTCCGTGTCCATGCTCTCCTCTTCACCCATGATGTTCATCATTTTTTCGCGGACTATAATCTGCTCGGTCGTAATTTTTTTTACAAAGCCGTCTCGCATGCCGATTTTCATCCGCTCCGAGACCAAATGAGTTACCCCATCGGGTGTCAACACCATCGCGCGCATATGATCCGGCCCTGTCAAAACACCGATCATTTTTAAAGACTCCACGGAATAGAGCTCAAGCTCAGAACGCACCGCCACTTTAGCGGCCGGGAGTTTGGGTGCTTTAAAAGGATCTCTCGCTTTGATAAAATCATCCGTCGATTGCACAACTCCATGAACAAGCCCAGCGCAAAAAAGCAATGCACACGCACTCAATGCCTGTAATTTGTAGGTCATTGGGCGCCTCCAGTCGATTGCGGCACTTCTGGGGATCCCTGCGCAATCTCATCCGCCTTGGTTCCTAAATACGAAAATCCCTTGATTTGCACAGTTCCCTCTAATTCAACGTAACGAGCATAGGGTGACCCCTTAGGCTTAATCACCAGATGGTCCGTTCGAATCACTTTTTGCGCCTGCGCCAAACGGTCTAAAAATACCAGGAGCTGCACATAGGCGCCCTTGAAGCTCAACTCAAAAGCACTTTCAGAGTAATATTCCTTCTTGCCCTGCGAAGTGGGTTTGAGAGCAAGGACCACGAGACCCGTTTTTTTTGCCTCAGTGATGATCATTTTCATGAACTCTGGGACATCAAAGCTTTCACTCAAAGTAGCCTTCATCCCGTTTAATTCTTGAACAAGCCCTTGAATTTCAGATTTTTTCGCTTCTAAACTCTTTGAAAATTCAATGGCTTTTTTAATTTTTTCTTTGATCCGGCCATTCTCTTCTTTTGCCGCGACAACTTGTTTCTTCTTGCTTGTCAAAGGGGAGTCTTCAGCTCCCATAAATGAATAGTACCCATATCCAATATAATAAAACAAAAATGCAAGAAGCAAAGGAACCGTGGGAATCCGTCCTAGGTTGGCCAAGAGTCTTTCGTTATCCAAGCCGCCCCCTATTCATTGCGCCTTTGTGCACCAAGCTCAAAAACAGCGATGTCTTGCCCGGTCTCAGCCTTGACCGTCTGGGTGGATCGCAGGCTGAGATCCTTGAAATAGATGCTTTCATTTAAGCTTTTCATAAAATCAGAAATCGGATTAAATCCAAGCGCAGAACCCTTCAAAACCAGGCTCGAATCATCAATGCTGAGTTCAGACAACCAGACCTCCTCGGGAATTGACTTCGAAAGCGTTAGGAGCATCTTGGGTGGCGAACTTCGATCCGCCACTAACTTCTTCACG
>JAHFAC010000268.1 GCA_023250755.1 Bacteriovoracaceae bacterium
TTCTGATTATTGGAATCCTAGGAGTCCTGAATTTTCTCTCTTCACGCTATCCCCTCAAATGGGACCTGACGAAAAATAAAATCCATACTCTTTCGGATCAAACCGTAAAACTTGTCAAAGGATTGCAAAAACCGGTCAAAGCGGTCTTTTTCGCTAAAGTTAGTCAGCGAGAAAAATCACGCCCGCTCCTTGAAAACCTCCAGGGTCTCAACCCAAAATTTGAGGTCGAATTTATCGATCCAGACAAGGAGCCCACGCGTGCAAAACAGGCCGGTATCAAGAAATATGGCACTCTTCAACTGATGGCGGGCACCCGCGATCAAAAAATTGAAGAACCGGACGAAGAAAAAATCACCAACTCTCTGATTAAGCTTTTGAAAGACAAACCTCAAACACTCTGCGCAATCACCGGGCATGGGGAAAAGAATTTTGCCTCAACTGATGCAGATGGCTATGACACAGCAAAAAAAGCTCTCTCGAATCAATCTTATGAAGTCAAAGACGTCAGTCTTTTTCAAGAAGGAAAAATTCCTGAAATTTGTGATTCCATCGCTTTGGTAGGGCCCACAAAGGCTTTTTTTGAGCAAGAAGTTAAGATTTTGCACGACTATCTTGACAATGGCGGCCATGCTTTGGTTGCACTCGACATCAACTTAAAGGGCGGAGAATTTACTCCTGAGCTTTTTTCAATGCTCGAAGCTTGGCACGTTAAACCGCTTCAAGCACTCATCGTGGATCCTGTTTCACGCCTTCTCGGTGTGGATGCGGCTGTTCCTTTGCTCAAGTCGTATTCGAAGGATAATGCGATCACCAAGGATTTTCAGGCAGACTCCGTCTTTCCGTTCACTCGTCCCCTCGAAGTCGTCGCCAATGCCCCCGCAGGAATGAACGTACAATGGCTGGCCCAGACCTTGCCCAGCAGCTGGGGTGAATTGGATATGAAAGAGCTGGCTACAGGCCAAGTCAAGCGAAATGAGGGTGTGGACAAAGCTGGCCCCTTGACTGCAGCAGTGGCAGTAGAAGGAAAGCAGAAAGATTCCAAAGCCTCTAAGAAAACTCGAATGGTCGTCTTTGGAACTTCAAACTTTGCCACTAATAATTACTCACGATTTGGCGGAAATATCGATTTTTTTCTAAACGCCGTGAGCTGGTTGATGGAAGATGAAAATCTGATTTCAATCCGTCCAAAAGAAGAGGGCCCCGGTAAAGTCGAGCTTTCTCAAAAACAAGGGACCTTTATTTTCTTGCTCACAGTGGTCTTTGTACCTCTCCTGACTGCAACGGGCGGGGTCGTGGGTTGGGCTATTCGACGTAAAATGTAAATCTGAAGCACGAGGAAAACCATGTCTAAGGTGAATTGGGTTCGCCCCCTTCTTTTGTCCATTATCTTGGTGGGTTTAGGAACATTCGCTTATTGGCTGGAATACAGCCATAAACCCAAGCAAGAAGAGCAAGAGACCGCTTCGAAGAAAATCTTCAATCTCAACAAGGATACACAGGTCGCCTCGATTCGAATCATCGATCAAACCGTAGATACCGGAAAGCAATTCGCTTTTAAGTGCCTCGACCTCGAAGCGAAACTTTGTAAACCGAGTGATCAGTCTAAATGGGAGATTACGGAACCCCTCAAAATCAAAGCCGATGAATCTAACGTCAACTCCCTGCTTTCGACGATTTATGCCCTCTCTTCGAGCGAAACCATCGATCTCGGCACAGAAAAACCCGAAAAACGATCTACCTTACTCAAGGAATACAAACTCGACTCTGACGCTCGCAAAAAAACAGGCAAAGGACCCGGAATTCGACGCATCGAAATCACCATGGCAAAGGGCGAGACGCTGGTCGCCTATTTGGGTGAGACTCATCCAATCGGCGAGACGATTTTTGCTCTGGCAGGACAGGATGAAAATCGAGTGTTCTTGATCCCCACTTATATCAAGAGCAATTTTGATCACGACCTCACCTATTGGCGCGATAAGAAGCTTTTTTCAATTTCATCCCATCAGGTTCAGAGCTTCGCGTTGGATTCACCCAAGCTCAAGGTGTCCGCGAAGCGAAAAGACAGTCAATGGCTCCTCAAGTCTGGCCAGAACCTGAAAAAAGACGAATTCCCTGGAGATATTGAAAATATCGACAATTTCTTAAGTGGCATCACCTATCTCAATGCTAAACAGTTTGTGACTGAAAACAAGATCGACGCAAAAGCAAAATCAACCCTACAAGGAACCTCACGTCTCCTCAGCTTCACGCTCGATGTTTCGCCGGAAAAGCCAGAAAAGAATGAAGAAAAGATCACGCTGACGATTTACGAAAAAAAGGACAAGACTTCGAAAAAGGGAGGGACCAAAAAAGATCAATCTAATCTCTATGTCACGGTCTCAAATTTGGACCCTCTCTATGAACTAGACTCAAGCGCCAAGATGAAGTTTGAAAAAACACTGAAAGAACTCCGCCTCTCCAAGTTGATCACAACGATGGAACGTTACAGTATTAAGCGAATTGAATTTTTAGGCAAATCTCTCGGCACCTCCCCACTCATCCTGGCTCAGACTGACGCCAAGTGGCAGAAAATGCCTGAAAAATTATCTGTGGATCAAGACAAGGTCCAAGGCCTGCTCGATAAGCTCTCAGGCAATAGAATCCAAGAATTTCTAGAGGGAAGTGCTATCCCCACTGGAGAGCAAGAGGGACTTCAAGTTTTCTTGGGAGACGAAAAATCCGAAAAAAAACGCCAACTCCTTTTTTGGAAAAATGGGGACAAGTTCTATGCTAGAGATTTGCACTCAACCCGCAAGGAAGCCTTCCGGGTTGATCCTGCAATCAAAGAAGCGCTGCCCTGGAGTCGTGACTTTTTAAGTCCAGCACCGCCTTCTCCGGCCCCATTATTGAACGCCAAGAAGGCTACATGACTCAATGCCTACACTGTGGCCGAATCTTAGAATCTGGATCTGCTTGTCCAAACTGTGGCTCTGAATTGCAAACAAGCCCTCCTCGTCATGAGAGTGCGATGGGCCCGATTTCAGATTATTTCTTGACTCTAAAAAACGTTCTCAGCACCCCTTCTGATTTTTTTAGAAAAATGTCCCTTCAAGGTGGCTGGGGAACTCCTCTCGCTTTTGCTCTCGTAACCCATTGGCTGGGTTCTGCACTCGAATACTTGATTCGGATTGTGCTCGGACACAACTCAAGCCCCATTGATTGGCGCGGGCAGTTTCAGTTTTTGCTCGACCGAAGTGATATCGACTCTATAAGTCAAAGCGCTCTTTACTCCTCTGCACGTGACCGGCTTCTCCAATGGATCTGGGGAGTGGGTCCGGTGATCTTAGATCCATTCCTCACCTTGGCTGGAATTTTTTACACTTCCTTTTTTATTTTTATGGGTGCACGCATTCTTGTGCCACGTGAAGCTGGACCCTCTTACAGGCAAGTCAGTTTTGAATCTGTATTAAGAATTGTCTGTTTTGCCCTGGCCCCGGCAATTTTTGCCGCAATTCCATGGGTGGGAGGAGCAATAACCGCTATTTGGGCTCCACTCCTGGTCATTCTTGCCGTACGTGAGGTTTATCGCATTGGGACAGGGCGTGCCGTCTTGATCGCACTATTTCCAAATCTTCTCTTCCTTGCGATACTAGGAGTGGGGATATCCCTTGTCGCAATTGTATTTTTTAAACTCTTCTCAGCCGTCTTTTTCTAGGCGCTCTTGGTTCCAAGGCAGGGGGGGCTTGCGTCCATGAGAACACGCGCTCTTCTCATTGGATATGGAGGCCTCACCCTAGTTGCACTCGGAGCT
>JAHFAC010000269.1 GCA_023250755.1 Bacteriovoracaceae bacterium
TTCTGGGTTTTTTCATGTCTCAGCTGGGTTCCTATACGGTGGATCGCCAAAAAAACAATCTCCTCTACAAAGAAATTTTGAAGAATTACAGCACCCAGATTTTGCAAGAGGGAATTCATTCCATCTTTTTTCCGGGAGGAGGGCGCTCAAGAAGCGGCGCCATTGAAACCAAGCTCAAGCTGGGTTTGCTCGGGACAGGACTTGAGTCACAGCTTCAGAACATAAAGACTGGGCGTCCCGCCTCGAATGTCTATGTGGTTCCGATGGTGACGAGTTACCATTTTGTCTTGGAGGCGGCCTCCCTCGTTGAGGACTATCTCACAGAGTCCGGAAAGCATCGTTTTATCATTACGGATGACGAATCTTGGCAGACGCGAAAGATTTTTAGTTTCTTCTGGAAGTTCTTTTCGTCAGAGAGTCAAGTGACTGTTCGGATCGGGCGTGCCTTGGATGTGTTCGGAAATTTCGTAGACGAAGAGGGGCGCTCACTTGGACCTAATGGGACATTCGTGGATCCGGCGCGCTGGTTTACAAGTCGAGGTGAAGTGGTGAGTGATCCTCAGAGAGATCGCGAATACACCCGTGAACTTGGATTTAAGCTCGTCGAGCGTTTCCATCGCGAAAATACGGTTCTGACCTCTCATCTCGTGGCTTTTTCATTTTTTGAGTGCTTAAGGCGTCAATATCCAGATTTGGATTTATTCCGGCTTCTCCGGATCTCACTCCCCCAGCGGTCTTTTTCGGTTGAAAAATTTCTTGGCGCAGCCGAATTTTTCCATAAGAGGATTCGGGCAGCGGCAGATTCGGGATTACTTTATCTGAGTGAGGAGTTGAAAATCCACGACACTCGGGTGTGGGTTATGGATGGTGTCCGGAATCTCGGGCTTCTTCATGACTCAGCTGTGGTGAAGATTCACGATGATGTGATTTGGACCGAAGACATGAATTTACTTTATTATTATCATAATCGTCTTTTGGGTTACGGTTTTGAGGATCTCAGGCAGTGAAGAGACAGTATGAAAAAAGAAAGTGATTACTGGCGAAATGCCACAGTGGCTGTTATTGGCGGAGGCAAGTGGGGTACCGCTCTTGCTTATCTTCTGTCGAAGAATTGCCAGAGAGTCAGGCTCTCGGTCCGCGAAGAGGCCTTAGCAAGATCAATCAATGCCACCCGCGTGAGTCCCGCTCACCCACACTTGCCGCTGGGGCCAGAAATCCAAGCTCTTTCTGAGTTAGCACGCGTTTTTGAAGGTGGAGTTCAAGCGGTGGTTTGGGCTCTTCCCTCCTCGGTTTGTCGAGAGCGAGCGAGAGCTGTTGCACCTTTTTTTCGCGGGGACGAGATTCTTCTCCATGCAACCAAGGGGATTGAAGAAGGTTCACTCAAGCGGATTTCTGAAGTTCTTCGCGAGGAGCTTCCTTGTCCGCGCATAGGCGTGATGAGTGGGCCTAACCTTGCCGATGAAATTGCGCGGGGAGAGCCGGCGGCGACTGTGATTGCATCTTATTTTGAGGAGGTGGTGACTGCTGGACAGGCTTTACTGACTTCTGATCGGTTTCGAGTTTATGGCGCAAACGATGTGATTGGTGTGGAATGGGCAGGCACGTTAAAAAATGTTCTCGCTATCGCGGCAGGTGCGTTGGATGCCATGAATTTGGGTGCCAATTCGAGGGCGATGCTGATCAGTCGTGGGCTTGCTGAAATGGTTCGTTTTGGTGTTTCAATGGGGGCGAAGGAGTCCACTTTTTTAGGCCTAGCTGGAATTGGCGATTTGCTTGCCACTTGCAGCAGCCCACTCAGTCGAAATTATCGTGTTGGGCGCGAACTGGCGCGTGGACGTAAGCGAGCCGATATTCTTGCTGAACTCGGTTCCACGGCTGAAGGTGTCAATACAGCGCGGATTGTTTGGGAATATGCCAGGACTCATGGGATTCAAATGCCCATTACTGAGGGAGTCTATCAACTTTTGTTTGATGGAAGGGCCACCGAGGATGTGTTGAAGGCCTTGATGGCCAGGCCCCAGATCAAGGATATTTATTGACACATCGCTTCAATTTGGTAAGACCCCCTCTATCCTAACTAGAAAAGGGAGTTGAATCATTGCATGCGAATACGCCAAATGCTTTTCTGGGTCATGAGTCTTCTGATTTTTTCCACCTCATCTGTTTTTCCATCCGATCCACAGTCTGCGATCAAAACAGTGGATAGCGACCGCTCAGGAAAGGGCACTGTCGGACTGATTTGCGTAGATTCAAAAGGAAATGAATTTCGTTGGTTTAAAAGCAGAACAGAAGACCCTGCTGAGGGTTTTCATCGCTGCATACAAGATTATCTTCAGGATTTGAAGTCTGAGAAAAAAGAAAACAAAAATGAACTCAATTTTGAAGAAGTGATTTTCCAAGGCTACACAAGTACGTGGGTTATCTGGGATTGGGTTTGCAAAAATCCACTTAAGGGATTTTAGTTCGGATATTTCAGATAATAAATATCTGGCAGATTTCGGCAGTGCTCCTCAAGGTCAAGACCATAGCCTACCAGAAATTGATCATCAATGTTTCGGCCGATGTATTTGACCGGCACGTCGACTACGCGTTTGGATGCTTTATCCAGCAGGGTCACAATTTCTACCGAGGCGGGGCCAGAAGACTTGAGTCGCTCGTACAAGAATTTCAATGTACGTCCACTGTCGATGATTTCTTCGATAATCAAGACATGTTTGTTTCGGATGTCGGCTTGAATATCCTTTAAAATCGTAACGGTCCCGCTTGAGGTCTTTGCTTTTCCGTAACTGGATAAGCGAACAAACTCCACTTCGGTGGGAACTTTGAGATGGCGAATGAGGTCAGCAATGAAGACAACCGCGCCTTTGAGTACCCCGACCAGAAGCACTTCTTTGCCCGCATAGTCCGAGTTAATCCGATTTGCGATGGATTGGACAGCCGCCTCGATCTCATGTCGATTGAGATATTTTGTAAAATTCTTTTCGTCGAGCATTCTTGGAGTTTCCATACCTAATCTAGTAATTTGCCTCGCTTATTTCCGTTTGGCAAGGCTCGTCTGCAAAAACATCTTAATCTGTCGTTCTTTTTTGTAAAACCCCAGCCTTTCCTAAGGTTTCCTGGCAATCAGGCTGGCGACGGCTTCTTTGCCGTCGTTGGTTTCGCGATAGACGAGAATCTCAAGATCTTTGAACAACTCGCGTAACTCACCCCTGGCCAAGAGATAATCGCGGCGGATGTGCTGGCCTTGAGCATTTTTCAATTGGTCGATAGTGTAGTTTTCATAGACGATAATCCCGCCTTTTTTGAGCCCCTTCTTGATGCCTGGGATTAGGCTTCTCTGAAGGTAATTAATATTTAATATTACTTCATAAAATTCGGGTTTGATTGGGTAGTGATTCAGGTCTGCGTTGATGGTGGTGATCGAGACATGATTTTCTTTGGCCAGGCGGCTGGCCTTTCGGAGAGCGACTTCTGAAATATCCACCCCTTCAACTTGAAAGCCTTTTTTTGCCAAAAAAACGGCATTTCGACCTTCGCCCATCGCGATGTCCAAGGCACGTCCCACCGTGAGACGAGCGATATTCTCACGCAAAAACAGGGCGGGTTCTTTTCCAAAGATATAGGTCGAAGTACTGAAGAGCTTGTCCCAGTGCCTGCGGTCCTCCTCTGAGTCATCTCCTGTGACGAGTTGATAGGCGTTGGTCCCGTGGGGACGGACTTCCTCGGCAAGCGCGATGCGGACGGCTGCAAGGGGGGGGGGAGGCAAGAAAGTTGCCAGGGAGGTTA